>NZ_VPEO01000151.1:0-1459 GCF_013417155.1 Acinetobacter sp. YH16052
CTCGCTTTGATTTGGAGTGTTTTGGTTGTACAATGGTTGTACCTCGTTGTATTTGGTTGTACACGAATTCAAAGCCCTAAGAACTGCCATTCTTGGGGCTTTACTATTTAATCCTTTCTCATTTCTTGAGCTGCTGCTTCAAGGCCAGAAGCTAAAAGTTCAGATAGAATTTTTTGTTTATCCTTACCTGCTTCAATATCCTGAAAAGCTTTAAGCATTGCCTCAACTACTGGGCGTTGTGCGTCTAATAAACCCATAACCATTGTTGATACAGGGATATTTTGATAATCGGCTACTTTCTTCAATAAATCCAAGTAGTCTGGCTGAATTGTGAGGGCTAATCGTTTTTGAACTGCCATTCTAAAAACCTTATGTTACTAATAGTCACATAATACATCCAAACAAAAAATAATCAAATATTTTCACGTCGGCATAGCCGAAAAACTCCCGATCTTGGTTTAGATGGGAGCTTGTAATCAGAGAGGGAAGGTTTTTAGTTTTTATTGCGGAGTCGTCACTCGTAGACACTCGTTCGGTACTTGTAAACATGACAACATGACAACATGTAAGCAAGGATACACATAGTACCCTGTGACCTTGTTAGGGCGACCCTAAGACCCCTTGATCAATCAAACATTGGCGCACCAAGTCCATAGGTTTTTTGAGAGTCTGATCTTCAACAACAGCAATAAGCAATTCGCCTTGTTTGCCTTGCGATCTAACAGCATTCCATAGCTCAATATCTAATTTGAAAAGCATTTCTGCTACGTTGTCAGTATCGTCTACAATTTCTTGGTCTGTTTTTTCCTGTCCTTTGCTACAAAGTTTTTTAAGACCTCTAGACCAATTTAATTGGCGTTGCCCCTTAAAAGCAAAATAATACAAGCGGAATAAGTTAGCTTCTTTTTCATCACCTGTTTCATCAAAACTTCTTAAAATATCAAATGGAGTTCTACCGTCTTTTTTCCCTTTTTTAACGTGGCCCTTAGTCATTTCATGTTCTAAGCCCCATTTTGAAACGTAGTTACCTGCTTCATTGCCAGCTTGCAAATGTAATCCATGTTTTTGACTTGGTGCGCCTAGACCTGCCTTTAAACAGCAATGTTCCCAAACCTTAAACATATCAGCCTGCATAAGGGATAAAGAACCCACACCAATTGAATAAGGGATAAATAACAAAACGTGATAATGAGGGTGAAAACCGTTGTCGCCATGCGTAATTTCAAAGCATGAAATGTAATGCTCAATCATCCATTTTGAGAACATATTTTGAGATGCACGAACACCCTTGAAGAATTTTGAATATGCTTTTTTAAGGTCTTTTTTGAGTTGTTTAATATCGGTATGTGAATAATGGGGAACGGTTAATGTAAGCAATAATACAGATCCGCCTTGTCCCTGCCACCAGTCCATAGCTTCTTTAACTTCGTTTTTACGATGTTCAGAAATAATTGCAGCA
>NZ_VPEO01000152.1:0-1434 GCF_013417155.1 Acinetobacter sp. YH16052
GACCGACAATCGTTTAAGTTCTTTATCCGACATAGACACCAACATATCAAACCGTCCGCTTCGATAATCGCAAAAGCGCATATTCTAAAAGCGGACATTTTTACTTTGGAGAAACCGGACATTTCTACTTTGGGCTTACAATGCAAATTTCGTATAAGAGATTTTATGTTAAATAAGACTATTAAGATCAGTTATAATTATCCAATAAGTGATTAAAAATAATAAGGTAATTTATGTCTACATGGGTGTGGGTACTTATTTATTTGGCAGTTAGCTTAATGTTCAAATGGATTATTTCATGGGGTGGAGCTGATTATATTAAAGGCTGGAAGAGTATCTTTTTCTTAGATATGGAATCAAGCTCATGGAATGAAGAACAGCTTAGAGCTATGGCTTTGTTTCTATGGATAGCATTTACCATTCTTTTTATTATAGGTTTAATTTACCCCGAATTTAGATTCTATAAGCTTAAAAATAGTTTGTAAAAAACGGAGCTTAAGCTCCGTTTTTATGGGTGATTTTTTAAATCATTCAGCATTGCATCACGTAAAATCTTATTCATACGTGTCTGATAGCCTTTGCCTTGTGCTTTTAGCCATTGCATGACATCTGCATCAATGCGTACTGTAGTCACTTGTTTAGTTGGCTTATAAAACGGATTTTGGACAGCATTTTTCCAAAAGCTTTCATCAAGTTCAGGAATGTCGGAAAAGTCTATTTCACTGTCTGCGCGTTTAGCCAGAGCTTCAAGTCTTGCCTTTTGTTCTTCAGACAAAACAGGAGGTTTATTCAAATCTACTTTGTACGTAACGGTTTTGCTCATACTGTTTCCTCTCTTTTTTCTCTGCCTGTCGTGCCGAAATAATGCGGATATGATCCATCCCATTATGGTCTTGTACTGTGTGGGCCACCAATAAAACAGCTTGCCCATGTACCATACCTATCGCTTGCCAACGATATTCACCATTTTCAAAGCGATCCTGTTTATATAAGGCATGAGCATCGTAAAAAACCAATGTCGCATCTTCAAAAGCTATACCATGCTTTTTAAGGTTTATTTCTGCTTTATGCTCATCCCATGAAAACTCAATTTCCATAGTTGCATCGCTTTTTGTTAATATAAAAATGTTAATACAAAATTGTAAATTTTGCAAAGTTCTTCCATTTTTTATTGGCAAAAGCTTACAGAATCGAACATAAAAAAGCCGACTTGTTTCAAAATCGACTTTTTGCTGATTTCTTAGCCATGACTAAATTTTTAAGTCATTGATATTTATACTAATATACAAGTGTATTGCGTATAACCACCATTATGTTAAATGTATAACTTTATAAAGTGTTAATTTTAAAGTCTTCCAATGTTTTGCCTTTTTCTTCTAATAAATTATGAACAAACTCAGGCTCTAATTTCAGCATCAGTTCAATAGCATCATG
>NZ_VPEO01000153.1:0-1394 GCF_013417155.1 Acinetobacter sp. YH16052
AGTGCTTATAAAGTCAAAAATGATGATGCGTTGGATACCGAAAAACTTTTAAAGCAGGTGCAGATTGATCGTTACTTAGCTGTAAAACTTCGACAAACAAGAATTTATAAGAAGGTATGGGCTATGGATCTTAATCCTAAAGAAAAGATAGAGTTGCTTTTTGAAGTTTTAAATCAATTAACTTTATTTCAACAGACTGCTGATGGAGTAAAGATTCTAGATCTAGCGATCAAAAATTCTCAAGAAAAGTTATTAAAAATTCAGACTCCTAAATAGTCACCGATTTTATAGACACCTTTTAGTTAGATTTTTTCAGTTTTTATAAGAACTACTGATTAGGACCTTGACGCCCTGCTTTTTACTGGATAATCTTATTTTAACGCAGCAAAATCTGTGTCCAGGCGTGAGAACCTGATAAAATCTAGGTGCAATTAAATGTCGCACTTGCGGCTATTTTTTTGCCTACTGTTAAGCAGTCCCTATGGTAGCTTAGCAGGGCAGCTTTGTGCTGGCTGATCCTAGATTCAGTATTCTCACCCCTGTTAAGTTGCCTCCATTGCCGTGAGAAGTGATGGAGATAATTAAACTCTTATCTAGGAAACTGCTATGCAGATTAAATTCAATAATGCAAACCCATGCATGCCAAAAAACCTCGCTAAACAACTGATTGTCGAAAGCGCAAAACTTCTGAATCATCAACAACGCCAAGCCTTGCTCGATATTTTCATGACTTTAGATCAGGCGGAAAGAACAGCTGAAAATACACTTCAGCAACATGCTGTAGCGCAACAAAGCACCCACAACTTTTCTCAAGATTACGAATGCCAAGAATACAATCAGGAATATTGGTCAGGTCATTACTATGATTCTTACAGTCAAGAATATCCGGAAGATTGGGTAAAACGGACTCAGTCCACCCCAGGTCGTCATAAGTTCCCTAGAACTGCTTACTGATCGTGGGGGGTGCCTTTTTAAAAGTAGGCATCATAATCCGAGCTACTCGACCGAGTTGGCTCGGATGAATACCGGGGAAACTGAGGGATTTGAGAACCTGATGACAGTCGTTGAACTGCATATTAAAGAACTCAATACCTCTGCCGCCTAAAGCATTCACTACACGATTAATCGTATCAAAACGTGGTGCTTAATCCTGACGTAGGACTTTGTGGAGTGCCTCACCCCAATCCCTGCTTCTTTAGCGATTTTGAGTCATGCCACGAGCTTTAGCAATAACACCAAATTCATATTCTAAAAGCGGACATTTCTACTTTGGGCTACTGAATTTCGTATATGAGATTTTATGTTAAATATATAGCCAAAGATGCTGTTGTAAGAACAAGAAATTTGCTCCAAAACCTTATATAACTTAGTATTCAGCCGTCTGTTTTATTACT
>NZ_VPEO01000154.1:0-1390 GCF_013417155.1 Acinetobacter sp. YH16052
AAAAGTTGATTTCTGCTGTTTTTGTGATCACGGTTAAAATTCTAAGTCATTGATTTTTATATTAATATACAAAAGCATTTCGTATAACCTCCATTATGTTAAATGGGCATAAATCAATTCTAAAATTATCTATGATAATTCTTAGCTTTTACTTCAGTACTGCGTTTAGGGTGGATAGAAAAGGGGCTAGCTGCTATGATTGCCCCCGAAATCCTCCAAAATAGATATCTTTCTTAATATGACACTTACGCCACCATAAGTTTATTTACCTCTTAAATCAGTAAATAACTCATCACTGTCTAGTGATGTGGTGTAGTAGCTTGTGTGTCGTATATATCACATCACTAGCCTATCTGAAAAATTAAAAAACAGGCTATGTTTATGTTATCTAATGTCCGAGAACAGTGGTTCTCTAACATCCGTGGGGATGTACTTGCCGGATTAGTCGTCGGTCTTGCACTCATCCCTGAAGCCATCGCATTTTCAATTATTGCAGGTGTAGATCCTAAAGTCGGTCTATATGCATCCTTTTGTATTGCCGTCGTGATTTCTTTCGTAGGTGGTCGTCCTGCCATGATTTCAGCTGCCACCGGGGCTATGGCACTGCTTATGATCACATTGGTCAAAGAGCATGGGCTTGAATATCTGCTGGCAGCAACAATTTTGACAGGCGTGATTCAAATATTGGCAGGCTATTTAAAGCTTGCCAAGTTAATGCGGTTCGTATCTAAATCTGTGGTTATTGGATTCGTAAATGCGTTAGCGATCTTAATTTTTATGGCTCAGTTGCCTGAACTGATTAATGTGACTTGGCATGTATATGCTCTAGTTGCTTTAGGTTTGGCGATTATTTATCTCTTCCCTCTGGTTCCCAAATTAGGAAAATTACTCCCTTCTCCACTAGTCTGCATCATTGCAATCACATTATTGGCAATCGCTTTAGGAATTGATGTACGGACCGTGGGCGATATGGGGTCTTTACCTGACACACTTCCAATGTTCTTGATTCCAAATATTCCTTTGAATATTGAAACATTGATGATTATTTTGCCTTATTCAGTCGCACTGGCGGCTGTAGGTTTACTTGAATCGATGATGACAGCAACTATCGTGGATGAAATGACAGATACGCCAAGTGATAAATATCAGGAATGTAAGGGACAAGGGATTGCGAATATTGCTTCTGGCTTTATGGGTGGCATGGCCGGTTGTGCAATGATTGGCCAGTCGGTGATTGACGTGAAATCAGGGGGACGCACCCGTTTATCAACGTTCTGTGCCGGTATTTTCCTGTTAATTCTGGTGGTTTTTCTTAGTGACTGGTTAAAGGTCATTCCCATGGCGGCCTTGGTAGCTGTCATGATCATGGTATCAATAGGCACGTTTAACT
>NZ_VPEO01000155.1:0-1388 GCF_013417155.1 Acinetobacter sp. YH16052
CATGAGTCTTACTGAAATTAAAGTTCGCCAAGCTCATTGTAAGGAAAAAACCAGTTTTTTATCCGATGAAGATGGGCTTAGCCTGAAGATTGAGCCGAGTGGAAGAAAATCTTGGTGCTATCGCTATACAGATCCACAAACTAAAAAACGTCGACGCATTCAGTTAGGTCGTTATCCTGATTTATCGCTGAAAAAGGCACGACAAGTCAGAGATGACTTTAAAGACAATGATTTCTGTTTTGAACAAGATACTGCCTCTAATGTCATCACCTTTGGTAAGGTCGGGGAGGAGTGGTTACAGTTCAAACTGAAAAATGCCTTCAACGATCTACCCCGCTGCGGTGTACTACAGTTAGCAGAAAGATGTTTACAGCAAGATATTTATCCAGACCTTCAGGATTTACCTTTTCAAAACATCAAGCGTTATGACCTGGTTTCAGTAATCAAAAAAATAGAGGGACGCCAAGTAAAAGAACCTGTCAAGAAAGCTTGTAGTTATTTGAACCAAATTTATGACTACGCTGTAGCGATGGGTTATTGTGAATTCAACATCGCGCATGGTTTAAATAAAATCGCCATTAACAGTAAAATCAAGAAAAATTATCCGTATTTGAAAGCGGAGGATATATCTGATTTTAAGTATAAATTACAAAAATTGGATGCCCATCCGATTATTAAAAAAGCACTGCTGTTCACATTACATACTGGCGTGCGGGGGGCTGGATTGTTGTTGGCTGCGCCTGATCATTTTGATTTAAATGAAAAAATCTGGAAAATACCTGCCTTGCATATTAAACAGTTTCGACGAAAAGTCATATTAGGCCATGAGATTCCCGACTTCTTAGTTCCACTTTCAGATCAGGCTTTAGATATTTTAAAAGACGTCATGCAATGGTCATACGGTGAAAAGTACATTTTTGCTAGCCCACGGAAACATAATCAACCGATTCATTTTAATACATTAAATATGGCTATACGTAAGATGGGCTATGGAAAACATCAATTATCCTCTCATGGACTACGTTCCACTTTTAGTACCATTTTGAATGACTCAGGTTTGTTCCAGGATAACTGGATTGAGGCACAACTTTCACATATTGATAAGAACCGTACCCGTGCCAGCTATAATCACGCTGACTATTTAGCCCAGCGGACTGAAATGATGCAGTGGTGGGGTGATTATTTAAGTACTGCTAAGTGAAAATCGTACTTTTATACATAGACTTAAAACATTATGGGGTTTCAAATGGATAGTAAACAATATACTTGCCGTGTTACATGGTCAGCAGAATATAATGAGTATGTTGGGTTGTTCGAACCACAAGCACTAGCCATTTGTTGTAATTCAGCTTTAAGCGCCCTTAATTCTTTCATGCGTTTATTCACTA
>NZ_VPEO01000156.1:0-1387 GCF_013417155.1 Acinetobacter sp. YH16052
CTAAAATTGGATAAAGCTCTCTGAATTTTTCAGGCTCTAACAGCATATCTGCTATACGGATAGCAAATTGTTGGTAGCTTTCTGTACCTTGTGAATATTTCCCCATTTCAGGCATTTCTGACATTTTTTTTGCAAATAAATGGCGTTGTGCATCGGTCATTTTGATAAAAAAGTCAGGTGTGTTTGGGTCACGCTTAGAATCTAATTTTTTCGGTTGTTGTTTCTGCTTAAACTTGAATGAAAACCCAGTAATTGTACGCCCTTTCTTGTGTTGCTCATAAGTGGCTTTTATGTCTGTATGTTCATTGATTTGAGTAATGGCAGTTTCTAATACACGGCTTTTAAAATGGTGCATACGTTGATATTCATCATCTTCAACACCTAAATTTTTACGTAATTGTTGTAGTTCAAAAACAGGTGTTTTACCAACTTCACGCCAAGCGATTAATAACTCATAAAGTCTAGTGGCATACTTACTGGTTAGGTGTGCAACTTGTTTGGCTTCATATTTTGTAAAGTGTTCTTCTAATCTAGTGATTAAAGGAACTACATCAGGTGCGAAAGTAATTTCTAGTAATGCCAAATCATCTACATAAAAAATACGGCTTACCCAGCGAGAGCGAACGATACCTACCTTCCCTGTTTTTTTATATTCGGCTGTATAGCTAAACTGCCTGTTAAATAGATTATTTACGGCATCTTTCAGGGCTTTGTAGGATGCATCAGGTGATACATTAAATAGTTTTGCATAGTCACTAGCATGTATTTCTAGTTTGCTATCTGCCGTAATACCCCGCCCTAATTCCCTTGCATTAATGATTGCAAGCATGACTAAACGCTGTTCCGTTAGTTCTAAATTATAACTGGCGTTTATTAATGCATTATCTTTCACAACTAAACCATTCTTCATATTAAATACACGTTATTATTAATGTGTATTTACACACTATATATTTTATGTGTGTAAATCAAGAGAATTTGTGTGCTTATACAAGAGAATTTGTGTGCTTATACAAGAGAATTTGTGTGCTTATACAAGAGAATTTGTGTGCTTATATAAGCTGTAGTCCTCTCATATCAATGTTTTCAGCTTATCTAAAAGCATTTAAAAGCTTTAAAAATAATTAAAAGCCTTTCGAGAGGGGAGTGCAAACTGCCCTAGGTACTCGCTAAAGCTCGTACTCTATTGAAGCTCGTTCCTCGCTTCGTGGGGCAGTTTTTGGTTAATCCTATTTGTGAAATCTAAAAGCAAAAGCATTTGTAATGTATTCGCTTCGCTCATACTTTTTGAAAAGCAAAAGCTCCAAAGTTCGCACCCATTCGGGATGCTCTGTATCTTTCGTTATGAAGCAAAAGGGAGCTTGTAATCAGGGAAAAGGCAGGGGCA
>NZ_VPEO01000157.1:0-1367 GCF_013417155.1 Acinetobacter sp. YH16052
TGCCTTACCGACTTTGACACTTAAACGAGCAATCGCCATTAGGTCTTATCCTGTTCCTTTTTTCGGTTACGTTCTTTTTTAAACGCTCTTTGATCAAGTATCGAAGCCCACATCATAATGATGATAATTAGCGGTGCTGCGATCACGCCAAAACTAATATCTTTGATTTTTCCCAATACCTGTTTTAGTTGCATGCTGTTGCTCCTAGCTTTGGTACTTCTTTTTTTCATTCAATTTTCAATTGAACGAAAAAAAGAAGTTTCAGGGTTTTAGGGATGAAGTCCCTAACGTGCTTAGGTTTCTCAATGAAATTGAGAAACGTCTAAGCGCGCCATCAATTTTTTGATGGAAGTACAGGCGACAATCTCTAGAACGACTTTAACAAAATTGCGTACCTTGGACGTAATTATTTTGTTATCGTTCTTTGAGTATTGAGCCTGTGCTTTTGCGGTATATGAATTAAGGAATTGAATATGAATAATGATTGGCTGTCTGAAAAAATTACCTACATTTCTGCTTTAAAGAATCCCAGTGATGCACAAAAGCTTTTATTAGAATTAGCTCAAATCCAATACCGTACTCCCGACCAAGAGAAAAAATTGAATGCCTTGATCAAAGCTGAAAAAGCCATAGATCGAGCGAATAAACAGAAGATAGCAGTCAGAAAATTACTGAATGCAGAAAAGGAAGCTGAACGAAAAGCTCGTACACGTCATCTCATTCAATTAGGCGCACTTTTTGAAATTGCTAACCTTGATCAGCGTGACCCAGCCGAATTACTTGGAATTCTGCTTAAAACTGCTGAAATAGACCCAAATGATATGAAATGGCAAATTTGGAAGGATTTAGGATTAGAAGTTCTCAAACAACGTAAAAATAATTCAAATTAATTATAAGCTAAGCTAGATCAGCAATAAATTAAGTTATGATTTAACAAATCATTATGAGATTTCATAGGACAATTAATGAAAAAGTTTATCTTAGGACTCTGTCTATCTTTACCAATTCTCTCTCATGCAGCACCTAAATGGGAACTTGCTAATGTATTCATCACAAACAAAGATAAAGGTGAACCGTACCGGGTTTGTCGGAGAGTTTTTTATTTAAGTTAGGCCACCTGACCTAACGGGTTAATCTTATCATAGTACATTGCTTCAAAATCAAAAGGTGATACATAACCTAGTGCACTATGTACACGCTCTTTATTGAACCAATCTACCCAATTTAGTGTCGCAAGTTGGGCACTGTTGCAAATAGGCTGACATGATAAGCTAAATATCTTATTTATTTCGAGATACAGCAGATGAATCCCTTCCACGGTCGGCACTTTCAAGGTGAAATCATTCTTTGGGCTGTTCGTTGGTATT
>NZ_VPEO01000158.1:0-1367 GCF_013417155.1 Acinetobacter sp. YH16052
TTTGGCAAAACCAGCATATTTTTAACAAGATAATTCGATTTCGTTCCAATTTGAGTTTGGATTTCTGCATTGATTTCTACAGGCTTGCCTGCAGTGGCTATGAGCTGACTTGCTGTATTCAATTTTACCGCCAGATTTGAAGATTCATGCGCATAATCAGTCGTTAGACCATGTGTGCCTTGTACATACATGCGGTAGAAGTCATCTTTATTTAAGCGGAAAGTCCATGGCCAGAAAGTCACGCCGCGCTGGCTCGCCATCATCATCAGCTCTTTATTTAAACCAGAAAAAGAAGGATTAAAAGTAGAAGAGTATTTTTGTGCAGCATCTAAAATGCGGCGCGTGTTGACAATATTGCTTTGAGCTGTTGGCGTACTGGTCAAGTATCCAGTGGATACACCAGGAATTTCATTCTTCATATGTAGAATTTGATCGCCAACGAAACTGATGACAATCGCTTGATCATAGGCATTATGCTTATCTAGCAATTCCTTAATTTTTGGTACAATTTCAGGTTTTGAACTCTTTATTTCAATGAAGTTTGTCACATTTGGATATTGTTTTACAGCCGCAAGAATTTCATCCATTGTCGGTACTTTACGTCCATTTGGAATGGTGCGTAAGTTTTGAATTTCTGCGAGCGTCAAATCTTCAATTTTGGCATTTACACCTGTAGTGCGTGTTGTGGTTGAATCATGCATGACCACAACATGATTATCTTTAGAAAGATATACATCGTACTCAACCGCATCTGCGCCAACTTGAATCGCTTTTAATGTGCCTTCTAAAGTGTTTTCATCCTCAAGTGCAGGAATACCGCGATGGCCTGTAATCAGCGGTTTGCGCAGCAGCGTGTTCGGCGCCATTAATTTCATAATAGAAAGAACGCTGTCGGGCTGCTCGGTGTAAATACCGTTTACACCTGTGCTTAAGAACTCTGCTGCTGTTAATGGGCTGCTGCTGTCTAGGTTTGCCCACGGTGTAATCAGCAGACGCTGTAAATGTGAAACCACTTCTGTTTGTACCAGATGCTTAGGCAGAATCACAATTTTTGCAAGTGATGAATTGGTATTGTGGGCAATGGTCACAATATCCTTAGTTGAGCTGCTCAGCCCAGTTTGTTTAGAGTAATCCAGCGCGGTACGCAGTGCTGGAATTGCAATTCGCGCTTTGCGAAGAAGCTCTGGCTGATCTGAAAGCAAGGTAATATCCGCCAGATCATAACTTTCGCCCAATGTTTTTAGCTTATTAATGGTCTGTTCATTTTGAATGCGTAGCAGCGGAAGTGTGCGGCGTGTTGAGTCATTCAGATAATCACGTAAAGCCATGACTTTTTCCTGCTCAGTATTCAATAGATTTAATTGTTC
>NZ_VPEO01000159.1:0-1365 GCF_013417155.1 Acinetobacter sp. YH16052
TAAGTCTAATGATAGATATTGTATGCGATTTGGCTCGCTATCATTCAGGTATAGTCTTTTGATAAAAAAAGCATGACTAAAAGCCATGCCTTGGGAATTCGTATAACGTGTATTATGTTAATTTTAGGAAATCTTAATCGAAGTGAAATATATAGCTCAAATCATAGAATGTAATGAGAATCTCGAATTCATTCTAAAAATTAAGGTTCGTAATGAAATTCTAGAGGTATTTAGTTCTTCAATACCCTCATGTATTGATCTCAAAAAAAATTACCTTATAGATTTAGAAGCTACTATTTTTGATGATTACCTTATTGAGAAAACACATTATTCCCATCAAATTAAGCAAATAGATAATAGTCTAAGATATGAAATTATTGGATATTTAAAAGAAGGGAAGCTAGATGTTAATGGCTTAATTTTTGAAGATGATATTTTAAATAGAGATTTTTTTTACTTAGATAACAATACAGTAAAATGGACTGTCGATAGAATTAATGCTGACTTTGATGACAGAGATTGAATCCATTTAACATAAAATTTCTTATGCGAAATTACATACCAACTTTAACCACATTGTGGACAGGTTGGATTTTAGAGATAAGAAAAACTTCTAGGGCATTTGCTAAATAAGCCGTATCACGCTCAAAGCCTATTGTAATGATGGATCCAGCATCTTTCAGTCTTGGATCTATCGCAATATATTCAGTTTTATCTTCATTCCATCGGCAATATTTCATTACCCTGGCGCTTAAGCCATTACCACGATAACGGCCAGCACCTCTAGAAGTCCCAACACCGATATAAGTCACTAAATCCCCTTTGACAAACGCATATACACCTTGTTTATCGTAATTAGGAATTTTTCCAAAATTAAAATGTACTGGTGACCATTCAGGAGGCTTTCCTAATAGGTCTACATTCCAGTGATGTTCGAAGAATAATTCTGTATTACGTATTAACTTATTAAGTGTTGGATCTTCCACTACTTATCCCTCAAAATTTATAAATTAAAAAGCTTTCGGTCACGCTCATCTGTTAAATACTTATCCATCTGAGCAATTAATTTAGCTCTGGCTTGTTCATCATCTTCAGTGATCTTTAGCATACAGGATCCAATTAAAATTTTGCGTCTGGTATCATCCTTTCGAGCTTGTTCTTTCTCTTTAGCACGTTCTCTTGCCAGTGCTGCCTGTCTTTGAGCCTTTAACTGCTTTAGCTTTTCTTCCTGTGCTTTGATTTTGCTGTCTAGTGTTTCAGTAACGCTCATTAATCCAATACCATCATCCTGGGAAACCATCCCTAACATAAGCGCACTTGAATATGCATTCAAGGTGCTATATGTATAGTAATGTTTTCCTCGAA
>NZ_VPEO01000160.1:0-1349 GCF_013417155.1 Acinetobacter sp. YH16052
GTCCTTGTAATTCTTTGGATATGAATCAAATTTCTTATTCCATTCCTGTAATCTTTCTTTTGGTGTCATACCTTCAAGTGAATGTGACCAGACATACCAATCCTTATATTTTTTGGCGTTATTTAGCTTGTCTAGCTGCTCCGATGACATACCCTCTCTTATCGAGCGTATGGCTGCTTGGGTGTGATCAAGGGGTTTAGGTTCTTGGAGGTTATTACGTTCACGTTCTAAACGGTCTCGTTTTGCTGACAGTTCGGTATGAGCTGACACCCATTTTTTAGGGAAAAACATTGGTTTTTTACCCAATGCTTGGATTTCTTGATTAATTGCATCTAAGTTATGCGTTATTTCGCCACGTTTTGCGCTGTATGCGCTTTTTTCTTTATGGTATGTGGTATCCCTCATATTTTTGGCTAAGTCGCCTACAGCGCGATCATATGCGTTAATAGCGTTTATTGCAGTGAGGTATTTTCGCTGTTCATCACTTGGCGCGGATTCTTTTTTAGGGCTTCGTGGTTCAAATGCTGTTGTTTTAGGTTGTTGTGGCTGATCAGCTGCTTGCCTTTGAAGTTCTTTTTCTCGCCACTTTTGAAGTGCTTGATTGCCTTCTTTTTCGATAGCTGGGAAGTGATGTGCAGGATTTTCACCTTTCTCGATCATGCTGTTGACGTAATCAAGCTTGGCTTGTGCAACGACTCGGAATATGTCACTGGTAGCATTCGCAAGCTCTTTTTCAAGATTGACAACGGCTCTATGCTTTTCGGGCTGTTTAAGCTCTTTCGCTTTTTGAGTTCGTGTCAGTCTTACATGGTCTAGAGTGGATCTCACCTTGTCAGGGTTAATCTGTGGGATTTGTTTTAGGTGTTCATCCGCTGCATCTAAATTCTGTTTGATGCTGTCAAAAATACTGTGTTGTGGGCTTTGCTTAACGCTCTCGTGTTGTAAGTTTTCTACAAGCCGCTCGGTCACAATGATTTCTTGTTCTAAGTTTTTCAGAAGTTCAGGCAAATGCTGATTTTCAATATTTTGCTGTTTGATTGAATCGTTTTTCAGGCTGATTTCAGTGTCAATGCCCTGTCTGCGTAGCTGTGTGACCGCACTGCCTTCATGGACTGTTGCTTGTAACCCGTTATTTTGATCTGCATAACTGCGGTGGTCTACTTCGGATAAGTAGCCTGCTCTAGCTAGATGCTTGTTAGTTAGGTCGGCAAATGCTTCTCTCCAGTGGCTTACAGTCTGACTAGAATTTTCTTTGTTAAAATCTCGGTTTCTCTTTTTGGCAAAGTCGCCAGTTTCAAGGTCGATCTGACGACCTGTAAACATGATATGTGCATGATAGTTACGTTCAT
>NZ_VPEO01000015.1:0-79450 GCF_013417155.1 Acinetobacter sp. YH16052
TTGTTCCATTTTAGAGATTTGTTTAAGATAAGATATAACTCATTGAGATGTGTCATAGTATTCGTCGTTAGAAAACAATTATTGTGACATTATTTCAATGAGTTATCTATTTTTGTCGTGTACAGAGCTAAAAAATATAAGATTTACAATACTGATTTTTAAATAATATTTAAAATGACTACTTTTATTTAAGCATAAAAAAAGACCACCAAATGGCGGTCTTTTTTCAAGTCATAAAGACTTATGCAGCCAATGCATCTTTAGCTTTAGAAGCTAAAGCAGCAAACGCAACTGCGTCATGCATAGCGATGTCAGCAAGTACGCGACGGTCGATAATCACTTGAGCTTTTTTCAAGCCAGCGATCATACGGCTGTACGACAAACCATTTTGACGAGCACCAGCGTTGATACGTGCAATCCACAAAGCGCGGAATTGACGTTTCTTCTGACGACGGTCACGGTAAGCATATTGACCAGCTTTGATTACCGCCTGGAACGCTACGCGGTAAACGCGTGAACGAGCACCATAGTAACCTTTAGCGCGAGCAAGAATTTTTTTGTGACGGCGATGAGCCTGTACACCACGTTTTACACGAGCCATTTATAATCTCCTTAGATGTACGGGCACATACGACGAACTGAAGCAACGTCACTTACGTGAACCATTACACAGCCGCGCAATTGACGAATACGCTTAGCAGATTTTTTGGTCAAAATGTGGCGTTTGAACGCTTGTTTACGCTTAAAACCGTTAGCAGTCGCTTTAAAGCGTTTAGCTGCACCACGGCGAGTTTTCATCTTAGGCATAACAACCTCTTTTGAACACCTGTTCGGCTCGTTTGCACCATTACAAAACGACCTGCAGGTAAGGGAGCGAGTATTCTAAAGCATCTTTGTTTAAAACAAAAGCATCTTCACCCAATAAGCGAATTTAAAGAATGATTTTAGGATTTCAGTCTGGAAAATGGCGAGCAAAATCGGATCCGGAGAATCGCTTCACGCTTAGAATATGGCAAAGGCCGCATAGACAAACAGATAACGACCAATTTTAGCGATGCTGACCATCAGCAGAAAACGGGCGAAGTTTTCTTTTAGCAGTCCCGCAATCAGGGTAATCGGATCACCAATAATAGGCACCCAGCTCAGCAGTAAAGACCAGTAACCATATTTCTGATAGGTCTTTTGCGCCTTGAGCATCTTGTCTGCTGAAACCGGGAACCACTTTTTATTCTTATAATGTTCAATCTTGAGACCCAGATACCAGTTCACACAGGACCCCAGTATATTCCCCAAACTGGCCACCGCAATTAACAGCACTGTATGCTGCTTACCCTGCACTAAAAGCCCCAGTAGCACAGCTTCAGACTGTAAAGGCAGTAAGGTTGCTGCACCAAAGGCCGACAGAAACAGTAAAAACAGGCTCATTACAGCATTAACGGCTCAGGCCCATTTTTTTCTTGGCTTTACTGTATTCCCAACTGGACCAAACGACTGCAGTCACCATCGCCATGATCCGCGCCCACTTATACTGCTCATTAAGCGGTGCAATTGCAGCACGTAAAATCTGCTGATCTTTGGTATTTAGGGCAGCAATCACCTGATCAATATGCACAATTTCAGCAATATACAGCACTAAACATGCAGCAATGCCGAAAAGAATGCTCCAGTAAATTCGGGTATTACTTTCAACAATCTTGGTAAAGTTCAGAAGAAAATCGTTCATATATCCATCCAATAAAAAACCACCGTAAGGGTGGCTTTATTTGCTTAAGGCTATTTTAACATAAAGGCAGACGCTTAACTGACCTGTATTGCCAACGCTTTCTGAACCGCAGGACGAGCATTCAAACGATCGATATATTTGGAAACTTCAGGATAGTCTTCCAGAGTGATCTGCTGCCAGTCATGCCGTAATAACCAAGGGAAAATGGCCATATCAGCAATCGAGTATTCGCCGGCAACATAATCCTGCCCGACCAACTGCTTATTCAACACCCCATATAAACGCTTGCTTTCATTGACATAGCGCTCTGTGGCATAAGCAATTCGCTCAGGTGCAAAACGACTAAAGTGATGATTTTGCCCGAGCATCGGCCCCAAACCGCCCATTTGCCACGTCAGCCACTGTTCAACCTGAATACGTTTCACTTCATCAGTTGGATAAAACAGACCTGTTTTTCGACCCAGATATTGCAAAATCGCACCTGACTCAAAAATTGAAATGGCGCGGCCATGTAGCCCATCCTGATCAACAATTGCCGGGATTTTATTATTGGGAGAAATAGCCAGAAAATCGGACTGGAACTGGTCATTTTCCAGAATATTGATGGGAATAATTTGATATTCCAGCCCCATTTCTTCTAGAGCAATACTAATTTTATGGCCGTTGGGGGTGCCCCAATAATATAAATCGATCATTTTCTTTTAATACTCCCTGCACTTTTGCTGTGCGATGATGTACTCAACATAGAGGATTTAGAAAGAAACAACAAGTCTGCATTTAAAAATTATTTTTCAATAAATATCAAAATGTTATTAAAAAATTATATAATTTTTTATTTTTAATCTTGAAAATTTCAACCCCAAACACATATTTATTTCTGCATAAGGATTGCGTCAATCTTATGCCCTGTCGATGTCTGACATGACAGATCTTATTTTCTTGTTTTTATAACTTTGCTTAAGTGAGAAGGTTCTAATTATGAGTAACTTAAATCTTCATCCATTATTTCGTCGTAGTATTGGTTTTGATCGCTTGAATGACTTTATTGATTACGCCATGCAAAGCGATGCGCCAAATTATCCACCGTATAATATCGAAAAGCATGGTGAGAATAATTACCGTATCGTGGTGGCAACTGCGGGTTTTCGTCAGGAAGAACTCGACATTCGTCTGGAAAATAAGTTGCTGACCATCCTAGGCAAGCCTGAAAACCAGAGCAATGACAGTATTGAATTCCTGTACAAAGGCATTGCGCGACGTGCATTTAAATTGTCTTTACGTCTGGATGAATATATTGAGGTACAACAGGCAGACTATGAAAATGGTTTATTGATCATCGACTTGCAGCGCATTATTCCAGAAGAAAAATTGCCACGTCAAATCCCGATTGGCAATAAACTGCTCATTGCAAACGATGAAAAATCAGTGGAATAAGCTTGATTAAGTACGCAAAGGAAGGTCCGAAAGGGCCTTTCTTTTTGGCTACAGATTACCTAAGCTCATTAAGGCAATACGCTTTCTGATCATAAAAATAAACCATGAATGTGCCAGAAAACATCCTGTTTCATCAAGCTAGCCCGATCATGCGCACTACGGGATATTTGCTGTTTTGTTATCCGGTCGGAATATTCAGCATTTTTTATTTCAGCAGTGTGCGTAGCAATTCCAGTTTTTTCCAAGGACTATTATTTTTATGGCAGGAGTCTCCTGACTTTTATATTTATATTGGCGGCTTTCTTGGTCTTTCGCTGCTTATGCTGGGAACTAAACTGAAAATCACCTCACAAGCTATTTATTATACTTTGGCCGGTTTCCGCATCAGCCTGTGCTTAAAACGACATTCGGTACAGTATAGCTTTCTGAATCCACGCTATGCTTCTCTCAAAGCACATCTCAAAAGCTGGCTCTATAACATGCCAGCGCATGTGATTAGTCAACGTGATGGCACTTTGGATTTTAAATTGCATCAATCCGGTCTAATAAATCAAATTTGTCTTGGATTTTTCCGGATTCAGCTGTCGATGTTTTCCCGCCCGCAAGCTCAACAGATTATGCAGGCCATACAAAGTGCCTGGAACTTTAGAGCATAAAAAAAGCCCTGCATATGCAGGGCTTTTTTCGCTTAATGAGTGCTTACTTTTTCTTTTTAGGACCAAGTAGCATACCCATTTGACGGCCTTCCATTTTCGGCATCTGCTCAACAGTACCGAATTCAGCCACGTCAGCTTCAATTTTTTGCAATTGAGCTAGACCCAACTGTTGGTGCGCCATTTCACGACCACGGAAACGAAGCGTGATTTTCACCTTGTTACCTTCTTCAAGGAACTTGATGATTGCACGTAGTTTTACGTTGTAATCACCAACATCAGTACCCGGGCGTAGCTTGATTTCTTTCACCTGGACTTGATGTTGTTTTTTCTTCGCTTCTTTCTGCTTTTGCTTAAGATCAAACAAATGCTTGTTGAAGTCCATGATCTTACATACTGGTGGCTCAGCGTTTGCTACGATCTCAACAAGATCAAGTTCAACACTTTCTGCTGCGCGTAGGGCGTCAGCTAAGCTTACAATCCCTTTCTGCTCACCATTTTCGTCTACAAGACGGACTTCTTTCGCACGAATTTCATCATTCAAGGCAGGACGGTTTGATTTGTTACCGCCCTGTTGATTACGGTCAGGCTGTTTAATCGCTGTTACTCCACAATGTACCGGCCGCGTTCGGCTACGGCTGCTTTTACTAGGTCAACGAAAGCATCGATTGACATAGTACCCAAATTTGTTCCTGAGCGGGTCCGCACGTTTACGGTACCTTCCTCTACTTCACGGTCCCCAAGTACCAGTAAGTAAGGAATACGCTCTAATGTACGTTCACGAATCTTAAAGCCGATTTTCTCATTTCTCAAGTCAGAAATTGCACGGATACCGTTTTCTTTAAGTTTTGCGACGACTGACTCACATGCCTCAGCTTGAGAATCGGTAATGTTCATTACACATGCTTGCATTGGTGCCAACCAAGGTGGCATGAAGCCTGCGTAGTGTTCGATCAGTATACCAATAAAACGCTCGAAACTGCCAAGAATTGCACGATGTAACATTACTGGCTGATCGCGGTCATTATCTTCAGTGACATAAGAAGCATCTAGACGTTCTGGCAAGTTAAAGTCACACTGAATGGTACCACACTGCCAGACACGACCTAAGCAGTCTTTCAGAGAGAATTCAATCTTCGGACCATAGAATGCGCCCTCACCTGGTTGAAGCTCCCACTCAAGACCCGCAGCATCTAAAGCATCTGCCAAAGATTTTTCTGCCATATCCCAAAGCTTGTCATCACCCACACGTTTTTCAGGACGCGTCGACAACTTCATTTGTACTTCTTCAAAGCCAAAATCTTTGTATACATCCAGTGTCAATTTGATAAAGTCTGCAACTTCAGGACCAATCTGCTCTTTGGTACAGAAAATATGCGCGTCATCTTGGGTAAAGCCACGTACACGCATAATGCCGTGTAAAGAACCTGATGGTTCGTTACGGTGACATGAACCGAATTCTGCTAAACGTACAGGAAGATCACGGTATGACTTCAAGCCTTGATTGAACACTTGTACGTGACAAGGACAGTTCATTGGCTTCACCGCATAGTTACGGTTTTCAGAATGCGTGGTGAACATATTGTCTGCATAGTTAGCAGCATGTCCTGATTTTTCCCACAGCGTGAAATCAACCACTTGCGGTGTACGGATTTCTTCATAACCGTTGTCTTGCTGAACTTTACGCATGTACTGTTCAAGAACCTGGTAAATGGTCCAGCCGTTCGGATGCCAGAACACCATACCTGGTGCTTCTTCTTGCATATGGAACAAGTCTAGCGCTTTACCGATTTTACGGTGATCGCGTTTTTCAGCTTCTTCAATACGTTTTACATAGGCAGCAAGCTGTTTTTTGTCTGCCCACGCTGTACCGTAAATACGTTGTAGCTGTTCGTTTTTCGCGTCACCGCGCCAGTAAGCACCAGAGATTTTAGTCAACTTGAACGATTTGAGGAATTTGGTATTTGGTACATGCGGACCACGGCACATATCCAAATAATCCTGATGGTAGTACAAGCCCATTTGTGTTTCTTCAGGCATGTCTGCGATCAGGCGCAATTTGTATTCTTCGCCACGCGCAGTGAATTCAGCAATGACTTCATCACGCGGCGTCATTTTTTTCACAACATCATAGTCTTGATCGATGAGCTTTTTCATACGCTCTTCAATCGCTGCCATGTCGTCTAAGGTAAACGGACGTGGCATCCAGATGTCATAGTAGAAACCTTCTTCAATGACTGGACCAATGACCATCTTTGCTTCTGGGAACAGTTGCTTAACCGCATGACCGACCAAATGCGCACAAGAATGGCGAATGATCTCGACACCGGCTTCGTCTTTAGGCGTGATGATTTGTAGTGTTGCATCTTCAGTGATGAGATCAGACGCATCAACCAAACGATCGTTGACACGACCAGCAACTGTATTTTTTGCAAGACCAGGACCAATGCTAAGTGCAACGTCCATCACAGATACAGCGTGATCAAACTGTTTTTGATCGCCATTTGGCAAAGTGATAATTGGCATAAGAAATCCTTAAGGAGTGATGCCCCGTACCATGGAGCATATCACCGCGAGATTATGATCGAGGCACAGCCTCAAAAGATAAAAACGGTGGATAAATAAAATCGATTCGAATTTTACACGGCTTGGCCGCATGATTAAACCTTTTCCCAATAAAAATAAGATTTACCATCAAATCTGTGCCAGATCGTTAAAGGCTTAGGCTCATTTTTCAGTTCAGAATGTAGTTATTCCCGGAACGTCTGCCACTGGAGAAACTTCCCTTCTGCATAGACATACAGCTGTGCGAATTGCGGGATGATAGCTTCACTTTGTGTCGGTCTTAAAAACACATAATCATCGACATGAATATCGCACTGCATGGGCATCTGAAGTATTTCCTGATTGCTGCTGCAGCCATACAATACATGCGGCCGGCTTTTTTCAGGGTAGATATAATCCGCTCGCCAATAGCCTCCGTAAATAAATACGGCTTTATGTTGATGCGGTAGATGATTCAGCATTTCCAGCCCAGGAATCTGGCTATAAGGCAGCACTTTTAAAATCGGAGTGGCGATCCACAAAGCACATTTTAAAGCAGAGAGATTGTCCAGATCGAAATCGCTGGGTTTAATTAGCATGAACCAAAAGCCAGATCATTACAGACACTCTGCTGGCAATGCTGCATAAAGGTCGGACTGCCGCCACCGTTAAAACATAGGTTTTCATGCCATAAATCAGGAAATTGCTGTTGCAGCGTCATCTTGAATTGTTGATAAATCTGCTGTGATTGCTGATAACTTTTTTCAGGACTTTTGAGAATTTTTGGCAGTTTGGCTACATGCGCATCGTAGCCCATTAATCCGGAAAATTTTAGATCCAGAGGATGCTGCTGAATCAGCTTGAGTAGGGCTACGAACTGTTCCTGACTGCTTACTCCTCCGCGATGTAGACCCACGTCAATTTCAATATTCACATTCAGGCAGAGATTCAGACTTTGCGCGAGTTGCAGATACTGCTCCAGACGTGCCTGACTATCGATCAGCCATTGAATATTTACTTGAGTATTTAAGTCCATTTGACCAAACCAGCTTTGATAAAAGCGCTGCGCTGCATGAACCGGCATTGGCTTACCGAGTAGAATGTCCGCTTGCTCAAATGCTCCGATAATTTCCCGAAGATGTGGCAGATGAAATACCATAAAACGCTGGGTATTCAGCTTTTCACTGGCCAGTTTGAGTAGCGGAATACTCGCCAAGGATTTCACCACCAGACGCGGTTGTAACTGTTCAGGCAATTTCGACTGCATAACCTCCAGATTATGTCGATATTGCGCCAAATCCAGAATCAGTTGCGGTGTGCCAGTGCCCTGCTGTTTTAAATCCTGTGTTAACTGCTGAAAATAATTCGATTGCATCACCCTCTCCTCATTTACCAGACAAAAACAGTTGCTTTAGGTACGGATTGAGCCATTTTTGCTGCGGATCCAGTTGCTGACGCAGCGTCATAAAATCATCCCATTTTGGGTAGAGTTCGCGCAGCGAAGCGGTGCTCATGCTATGCAATTTGCCCCAATGCGGCCGTCCCTGATATTTCTGTAAAATCGGTTCAATCAGATCAAAGATGGTGCGGTAATCCTGTTTATAGAACTGGTGAATAGAAATAGACACTGAATCGCGCTGATAAAAAGGACTCAGCCAGATCTCATCGCCTTTGACATAACGGAACTCGATCGGGAAAAACATCGGCACCTGATGTTTACGTAAAATATGCAGAATCTCGTCCAGACACTGCAAGCCTGAATCAACCGGAATCTGATATTCCATTTCATTAAATTTGGTATTACGCGGGGTGGGGAAAATGCGATGCGACCAATCGACATAGCAGGTCGGTTTGACAAAGACACCGAGCAATTTTTGCAGATAAGGATTCGTAGCAGGCAACTTTCGAGTCAATTCTGAACACAAGGTCAGCAAGGCATCTTCCGAAGGCCAGCTCTCTGTTCTCGGCTGAATGGTTGCATCCGTTTCATCCAGAGTTTTCAGCATCACTTGATCGGCATGTAAAAAAGCCCAAAATTCAATATGCCGGTGCTGATGTTTCCATTGATCAATATGAGTAAATATGTCTTTTAATGAACAGAGCCGAATCTGTTCTTTTAGTTTATATCTGGGACGATTTTGCAGGGTGATTTGGGTCAATATACCCAAGCTGCCCAATGCCACCCGTCCAGCCTGAAATATTTCGGTATTCTGCTGACAATGACATTGCAACAGCTCGCCATCTGCGGTCAGCAATTCAAAGCCTTCCACGAAAGCGGATATGCAAGGTAAATCGATGCCCGTGCCATGCGTTCCAGTCGAAATCGCTCCGGCCAGACTTTGCTGGTCTATATCACCCTGATTGATTAAGGCCTGATTGATCGGTGTCAGATCTTTCCCCAAATCATATAAACGCGTACCGGCGTACACGGTGCATTGGGTTTTCTCTTGATCAAAGGCAACGATACCTTTTAACAAATCGAGATTAAGCAACACCTCATCTGTTTTGGCCAATGGGCTAAATGAATGTCCTGCACCCACTGCACGAATGTGTGCATGGGTCTTCACTAAACTTTGTAATTCACTGATCTGGCTGGGCTGAACAATCCGAGCGGCACTGAACTGGCTCCCCGACCAGTTTCGCCAGACGTCATTCGCCTGTTGTATTTTCATTATTCTTCCTGGGCTCATATTATTTTAATGGCTGAACTAGAGTAAAATACCTAAAAAATCAAACTTGGGAACCCATGCGTTCAAAACATTTAAGTAGGGTTAAATATTTTTATTAATATTCAAATACTTAAAATTTGTAAAATCGTACTCGACTAAAGCATAAATGCAAGATTTCTGAGAAATACATATCTTTTCAACAGGATATGAAAATAAATATAGAATGGAGTTTTCCAATGGTTAGCGCATATGATGAATTACCGCGTACCCCTGCAAATTTTGTAGCCTTATCACCTTTACGCTATCTTGATCGTGCAGCTTATATCTATCCCAATCAGAATGCGATTATTCACGGTAAACGCCGGATCACCTGGCGTGAGAAATACAATCGTTGTCGTCAGTTTGCCAACCAACTCCAAAAACTAGGTATCGGTAAAAATGATACCGTGTCTGTCCTGCTGCCTAACGTCCCTGCCATGATCGAAGCACATTTTGCTGTACCAATGGCAGGTGCCGTCCTAAATACCTTAAATACCCGTCTGGATGCCAAGACCCTTGCTTTCATGCTGGAACATGCTGAGAGCAAAGTATTATTGGTTGATCCTGAATTTACTGCACTTGCGACTGAAGCACTCGCTCTAGTTTCACAAGACATTTATGTCATTGATGTGGCTGATGCAGAGTTTGAAGGTGAAGACCAGCGTATTGGCCAAATCGAATATGAAGACTGGATTGCGCAAGGCGATGCAAACTTTGAATGGCATTTACCTCAAGATGAATGGGATGCCATCAGCTTAAGTTACACTTCTGGGACCACCGGCAACCCGAAAGGCGTGGTCTATCATCATCGTGGTGCCTACATTAACGCAGCCAGTAATATTATTGCCTGTGGCATGACACCACGTGCCACCTATTTATGGACACTGCCGCTATTCCACTGTAATGGCTGGTGCTTTGCCTGGACCATGGCGGCCAACGGTGGAACCAACGTTTGCTTGCGTAAAGTTGATGCTGAACTGATCTTTAAACTGATTGCCGAACATAAAGTCGATTACTTCTGCGGTGCACCAATTGTCTTGTCAATGCTGATTAACGCACCTGAAGAGAAAAAGACTAAAATTGATCACCGTGTCGAAGTGATGGTGGCGGGTGCCGCACCTCCAGCAGCAATCATTGAAGGCATGCGCAATATTGGCATTAACGTAACCCATGTCTACGGCCTGACAGAAACCTACGGTCCTTCTGCACTGTGCGCATCCCAAGCCGGCTGGAGTGATTTATCTATTCAGGAACAAGCACAGTTGCACTCCCGCCAAGGCGTACCTTATCCATTGCAAGATGGCATGAAAGTGCTTGATCCGGATACCATGCAGGAAGTGCCACATGATGGTCAGACCATGGGTGAAATCATGTTCCGTGGCAATATCGTGATGAAAGGTTATCTGAAAAATCCTGAGGCGACCGCTGAAGCCTTTGCCGGTGGCTGGTTCCATACAGGAGATCTGGCAGTTTGCCAACCGGATGGCTATGCCAAAATTACCGACCGCTCTAAAGACGTGATTATTTCCGGCGGAGAAAATATTTCTTCACTTGAAGTGGAGGAAGTGCTGTATCAACATCCGGCGGTGCTGACTGCGGCGGTAGTCGCCAAGCCTGATCCACGCTGGCAGGAAGTTCCTTGTGCCTTTATCGAACTCAAAGAAGGAAAAAAAGCCACAGAAGAAGAAATTATGGAATTCTGCCGTGAGCATCTGGCCAGTTTTAAAGTGCCTAAGGATGTGGTGATTACCGAAATTCCAAAAACCTCGACCGGTAAATTGCAGAAATTTGTTTTACGCGAATGGGCCAAAGAGCGCGCGCAAGGTGAATTTTCTTAATTCCATACAGGCATGTTTTTTCAAAATCTACTCAATAAAAAATCGTGCTAATTTTTATTAGCACGATTTTTTAACTTATCCTTTTGTGAGATTTAACCTCATCCAATCCTCTCCTATAAGGAGAGGACTTTAAGGAGCTTACATCTCTACCATTTCCACGCCATCAATACGGGCAACGGTCATCAAGTCCTTATCACCACGACCTGAAACCGTCGCAATAATAATCTGATCCTCGTCCATGGTCGGTGCAAGTTTAGTGACATAAGCCATAGCATGTGCGCTTTCTAACGCCGGAATAATGCCTTCAATCTTGGTCAAGTCGCGGAAACCCTGTAAAGCTTCCTGATCATTGATCGGCACGTATTTCACGCGATCCATATCTTTCAGAAAACTATGTTCCGGACCCACACCTGGATAATCCAGACCTGCAGAAATTGAATGTGTTTCGATGATCTGGCCTTGCGCATCCGACATCAGATAAGTACGGTTACCATGCAGAACACCGACATGACCGGCATTCAATGGCGCAGAATGTTTACCTGATTCAATCCCATGACCTGCTGCTTCAACGCCGTACATTTTCACATCTTGGTCATTCAGGAATGGATAGAACAAGCCCATTGCATTAGATCCACCACCGACACATGCTACCAGGGCATCTGGTAAACGGCCAGCCTGTTCCAGAATCTGACGGCGTGCTTCACGACCAATGATCGACTGGAAATCACGAACCAGTTGCGGATATGGGTGTGGACCTGCCACAGTACCAATCACGTAATAAGTTGAATCAACATTGGTCACCCAGTCACGCATGGCTTCATTCATGGCATCTTTTAAGGTTTTAGAGCCACTTTCTACCGGCACAACCGTCGCGCCTAATAAACGCATACGGTAGACGTTCATCGCCTGACGTTTTACATCGTCTGCGCCCATGAATACTACACATTCAAGACCTAAACGTGCTGCAATTGTTGCCGTTGCTACACCATGCTGGCCTGCACCTGTTTCGGCAATAATACGTTTCTTGCCGGAAAGCTTCGCCAGTAAGGCCTGACCGATTGTGTTATTTACTTTGTGCGAACCGGTATGGTTCAGGTCTTCACGTTTCAGGTAAATCTGTGCGCCACCCAACTCTTTCGACCATCGTTCAGCATGATATAAAGGACTCGGACGACCGACGTAAAACGCCATGTCACGGTCAAATTCTGCCAAAAACTGCGCATCATCTTTCATACGGAAATAGAGCTTTTCCAAGTCTTCTAAAGCCGCCATGAGTGTTTCTGACACAAAACGTCCGCCATGACTACCGAAATGCCCGCGTTCATCCGGGAATTGGGTATAGTCAACAGCCTGACTGTTCTGGCTAGTACTTTGCTGATCCACGATGGACTCCTTGCATAAAGCGTTCTATGAGTTGTTGGTCTTTAATACCTTTTGCGGACTCGACACCGCCACTCACATCCACGGCATACGCCTGTGTGGTGAGAATTGCCTGTTCGATATTGTCAGGATTTAAACCGCCTGCCAAGATCAAGGGAATATTGAGTTTGGGAAATGTATCCCAATCGAAGCTGTGTCCTGTGCCGCCTTTCAGGTCAGGATGCCATGCGTCTAACAGCACTGCACTTGCGCCGGCATCTTGATAACCTTGAATTTCTGCGACTACATCCAGATCAGGTTTCACCTGAATGGCCTTATACCAGCGGCGTCCGACCTGTTGAGCGATGGCCTGACATTGTTCAGGTGTTTCATCGCCATGAAATTGTAAAATATCCAGCGGTACTTTATTTAAAATCGCCTGGATTTCATCTGCGCGACTATTTACAAATAAACCTACGGCCTGCACATAAGCTGGAACCGACTGAATCAGGATTTCAGCTTGCTCTAAAGTGACATGCCGCGGACTCGGTGGATAAAATACAAATCCTATCGCGTCACAGCCAGCATTGGCTACGGCATGTACATCTTCAACTCGGGTGATTCCACAAATTTTGGCACGGGTTCGCATATTATGTTGGCTCTAGATCTACCAATGTATTGAACAATCTGTAAGATTGGGGCAAATCATTGTAATGCAATTTTTCTGACTTGCGTAAAAGTTCATCCGGATTATTCTCGATGCAGATTGTTTATAAGGCATACAAACTTTATACTGCGCTCACTTTGCAGCAAGTCCAAGCCTTCAGGCTTTAGGGAAGCTGGTGTAAATCCAGCACTGCCCCCGCAACGGTAAAAAATGAAACGTCTATCAATTTAAACTCTTCGGTTTACACCACTGCATCTTGATGTGGGAAGGTGGATATACAGCAAAGTCGCTGCTTTGCACATTTAAGTCCGGAAACCTGCTTGTTGTGTTCTATAACTCAATCATTCACGGGGAAGTGAATGTAGGGAGCTTTAACATGTCACTTCATTGTCAACCTACTGCCTTGGTAGGTGCGATCGCACTTGCGTTGGGTACCACTTCATCTGTTTTTGCTAACGAGCAAAAAGTTGCGAAAGCATCTTTAGATACCATTGTGGTCACGGCAACTCGCTCTGCAGAAAACATTGAAAATGTACCAGCGCGTATTTCGATTATTGAACCTGTAATTCTTGAGCAATCACCTCTTAAAGCACTACCTGATTTACTCAAAACAGACCCAAGTATTAATGTCGTGCAATCGGGTGGTTATGGCCAGCAAACTTCTATTTTTTTACGCGGTACCAATTCCAATCAAGTTTTAGTACTACGTGATGGTGTTCGTTTAAATACAGCCACCACAGGTGCAGCGTCTATTCCTTTTTTAGACACCACTGATCTTAAACAGATTGAAGTATTAAAAGGCCCTGCGTCTGTGCTTTATGGTACAGACGCAATTGGTGGTGTAGTGCAGTTTGTAACAAAAACGCCTGAAAAAACGAGTGCCTTTGTAACAGGTGAAATTGGTGAGAATCAAACCTACAAATCAATTATTGGGGCTGACTTGGCAGAAAATGGGGTGTATGCGCAGATTCGCGGTCAAGTTTTAGAAACTGACGGCACACCTGTATTCAATATCAATGACAACCGTGACTACAGTTATGATCAAAAAGGCTATAGTGCAAAATTCGGTATTGAAAAAGAGCGTTATGCAACATCACTCGATTACAGTCAAAATTCAGGAAATGTCCAATACAGTAATTGGGGTGCATTTTCCAGCCAAGATTTTGAAAATAAAATTGTAAACTTAAAAGGTCGTATTAACCCAACACAAGCCACTGAAATTAATGCACGTCTATCTCAGTTTAAAGATGACTTAGATCAGGTCACATCAAGCAGCTTTGTACATAGCACCACGCAAGAAGCAGAAATCTATGGCAAATGGAATTTCACAGCAGCACAAAATGTTTTACTGGGCATTACCCAGCGTAATACCGATGCAAAAACCCAGGCTATTGATGAAGATATTAATTCAACAGGCTACTATATTCAGCATCAGTATCAGACAAATAGCTTAAGCACTCAGATGGGTGTGCGTGTCGAAGATAACGAAAAATTTGGCTCACATACCGTTGCACAAGGTGGTATCCGTTATCAACTGCTCCCTAATACCAGCATTTATACCAATATTGGTTCAGCATTTAAGGCACCGACTTTAAATGATATGTATGCTTTTGGCGGCAATGATCAACTGAAGCCTGAAGAAAGCATTTCGTATGAAATGGGGATAGATCAAAAACTTCCATTAAATATTTTAGTAGGTGCTTCCGCTTTCTATACGGAAGTCGATAATTTAATTAATTCGGAATGTATTATTGATTGTGGAGAAGAGTGGCTTCCAACTACTGTTTACCAAAACCAAAACATTGATGAAGCCAAGATGACTGGCGGCGAATTGACGGCACAATGGGCAAAAGATCAGTTCTTTATTAATGCCGGTTACACTTATGTCAAAACTGAAGATACGAAACAGAATTCAGAGCTATTACGTCGCCCTCGTCAGTCATTCACTGTATCGACAGGTCTACAAAATGCCGATTACGGTTTAAGTGCTGCACTGGTAGCAAAATCGAAAGCGAAGGACTTTAGTCGTGATATTCCAGGTTATGCACGTGTTGACTTAAATGCATATTGGAATATTAATCCAACAGTTAAACTGTTTACTAACATTGAAAATGTCGGTGATGTGAAATACAAAACTGTGCATAGCGCTGGCGACCAGTACTATGTGAACGGTGGCCGTCTCGCTTCTGCAGGCATCACCTTTAAATACTAAGCTCTAAACAGCAAAAAACTTTAAAACAGCGCAGTTTATGGATAATGTTATGACCGACATTATCCTTTTTTATTATCTTCATTAAAAATTCAAGGAACACATATGGGCCACCGTTTAAGCAAAATCTACACCCGCACAGGCGATTCAGGTACCACAGGACTCGGTGATGGCTCACGTGTTGCCAAAGATGATTTGCGTATCACAGCACTCGGTGATGTCGACGAACTAAATGCCGTGATTGGCGTATTACGTGCACAAATTTCAGCAAGTAACATTGAAGATGAAGCTACTTGGGATAAATCTTTAAGCCTGATCCAGCACTGGTTATTTGATCTGGGCGGTGAAGTGTGTATTCCGGGTTTTAATCTGGTGCAACCGGTATCGATTGAGTTTCTGGAAAATGATATCGACCGCATGAATGAAGCGTTGCCGATGTTAAAAGATTTTATTCTGCCTGCCGGAACGCTGGTGTGCAGCTTTGCCCATCAGGCGCGTGCAGTCTGCCGTCGTGCAGAACGCAGCGTAATGTCGGTACATCACCGTGACCAAAATATTCAGGCAGCGTCGCTGCAACTACTTAACCGTTTATCGGACTGGTTATTTGTAGCATCACGCACCCTGCAACGCGCTGAGGGCGGTTTCGAAGTGCTGTGGCAAAAAAATATCAATGACAGCATCGAAAAGTAAAATTATGTTTCAAGTTAGCATCTAAAAATACACGTCAGATGTCTCTTGATTTTACAGAGCATCTGACGAAAATAGAAAGCGTCATCCTTCTGTCACGTAGCCCTCGCAAAATGAACTTAACTTTCCCACTCATGAGCATCTTATGCGCATAATTGGTCATCGTGGTGCACGTGGCGAAGCCCCTGAAAATACCTTGGGCGGTTTTCAATATATTCAGGAGATCGGCATTCGCGCCGTTGAGTTTGATGTCCGTCAGCTCAAAGACAACGCCTTAATCATCATGCATGATGACGACTTTGTGCGCACCACCGGTTTGCAGAAGCATCTATACGAGTGTAACCGTCAGGATCTGTGCCAATATAACCATGCAGTCAAATGGTCAGAATGGAATAAAATCGAAGCCACTCCACTGCTCGATCAAACCTTAAATGTCATTCGAAATTTCGAGCATATTGAAGTCGAAATTAAAAGCGTTGCATCTGAAGCAGCAGCTGAAAAAATCGCGTTTGAAGTCGAACAGCAGTTACAAGGCTATGAGCAGGCAGCTATTATTACCAGCTTTGATGCCAAAATTCTGGATGCTTTCAAACAGCAAAACTCACGTTTAAAACGTGGTTTATTGATTGAAACCGATGTTAAACATCATGCCATTGATCAGGCGCTGGAACTGGGATGCTGTCATATTGGCTGGATGGATGAACTGGCCAGTAAAGACCTGATTCAGGCCACGCAGGCTGCCGAGTTGAATATCAGTGTCTGGACGGTCAATGATGTCACCCGTGCCAAACAGCTGCGAGACTGGGGCATTCAGGGGGTGATTACCGATTATCCAAAATTGATGCTACAACAACTCTAAATAATCTCTCTTAGCCTTGATTGATCTCGGTATTTCTTGATCCAGTTCATTTCGAAAATGTAATAATGAAAGTGTGAATCTTCCTTAATCAGATTTTATTTGAAAGTGAAATTAAGTTGCCCAACCTCTATATTCTGCAAATTTCATGATAATATTGTAGAAATTATGAACAACTATTTTCCTCTGATTCATTCGGTTTCCATTTTCTGAAAGAGTGATAATCCTCAGTCACTTAGTCGGAAATCAGAACCCGTCTACGCTCGCAAAATGGTCACTTCTGCCCTACTTATTCTGTTACCGACAAGTACAATACAACCGTACAATAATGCTAGTGATGCCTTAGGGCACATGCTAATATGGACAAGATAGGCTGCTGTTAAAACCAACAGTAGTTTCTGCTTTTTGTTATACCTTCCGAGGTTCTAGGAGTGCTGTTGGAGATGAATGCTCCCTTACCCAAAGCCCCCATCAACTGGATTGCTGTGTTTGCATTGGTATTTTTACCGATCGTAGCCCTGATTGCGATTCCGTTGTATGCGTATCACCATGATTTTAGCGCTGCCGCTTGGATCAGTATGTTTGTTTTACTGGGCGTAAGCAGCCTCGGCATTACAGCAGGATACCATCGCCTGTGGGCACATCGTGCTTATGAAGCCACTTTACCATTAAAAATCATCTTGATGATTATGGGTACATTTGCTGTACAGAATAGTATTTTATTCTGGGCATCTGGTCACCGTACCCATCACCGTCATGTCGATGATGTTGATCAAGACCCGTACTCGATCAATAAAGGCTTCTGGTATGCACATATTGGCTGGATGTTACGTGATTATCCATCTGGTGCTGCCAACTATAAAAATGCGCCAGATCTATTAAAAGATAAAGTGGTGATGTTTCAGGACAAATACTACGTTCCTTTAGTGATTGCTGTTCATGCTGCGATTTTATTGCCAATTGGCTGGGCAGTCGGCGATGTCTGGGGCGTGTTGCTGTTGGGTGGATTAATGCGTTTAATCCTGAGCCATCATGTGACCTTCTTCATTAACTCACTTTGCCACATGTGGGGAAATCGTCCTTATACCGATGAAAATACTGCACGTGACAACTTCGTACTCGCGGTTGCAACTTGGGGTGAGGGTTATCATAACTATCACCACATTTTCCAATACGATTACCGTAACGGCGTAAAATGGTGGCAATACGATCCAACTAAATGGTTGATCTGGACTTGTTCTAAACTTGGTTTAGCTAAAAACTTGCGCCGCATTCCTAGCTTTAATATCAAAAAAGCGGAATTGGCAATGAAGTTTAAATATGCCGAACAGGATCTTGCGGTGTATGGCCATGATGTTTCTGAAGATATCTCGGCGGTAAAAACCAAGATCGCACAGGAATATGATGCATTTACCCAAACTTTAAATGACTGGGCGAAGCTGAAAGAACAGGAAATTCAGGTCAAGAAAGCGTCTATGGCTGAAAAAATCCATCAAATGGATGACAAGCTGAAAGTTGAATTCCAGCTGGTTGAACAGCGTCTTTCCCATCATCGTCAAACCTTGAATCTACTGGTTCGTAATTTGAAAAAATCTGCAGTTTCTCAATAAAAGCTGTTGAACACTAAAGCCCCGATTGGGGCTTTTTTTATGTCCGAAAGATAACGTGAACTCTCGCTTATACAACAGTTTTATACAGCTATCTTTGTTATAGTAAATTTATTCCAATCCTGTACTGATGCCATGTATTTTAACTCTCGCTATCAAACACTGCCCGCCCGCCTCTATCACCATCAAGTTCCGCTGCCGTTAAAAGGTGCGAAAGCCGGACATTTTAATGCAGCTTTAGCAGAGCAATTGCAATGGTCGGATGAAGACAAGGCACAATGGGTCGAGATTTGTAGTGGTCAGAAAGTTTTTACTGAATTTGAACCCTTGGCTATGGTCTATGCAGGTCATCAGTTTGGACAATGGGCAGGACAGTTGGGAGATGGTCGCGGGTTGTTGATTGCGCAAATTCTGGATAAAAATAATCAGACCATTGACCTGCATTTAAAAGGTGCTGGTGCAACCCCTTATTCACGCATGGGCGATGGTCGTGCAGTACTGCGTTCAGTCATTCGTGAGTATCTGGCAGGTCATGCCTTAAATGCTTTAGGTGTCGCATCCAGTAATGCGGTTGGTTTTACTTCATCAATGCAAGGTATTCAGCGTGAAAAACTGGAACCGGGCGCGATGATGTTGCGTACTTCAGACTGTCATATCCGTTTCGGCCATTTTGAATGGATCAATCAGTATCAGCCAGATCTACTAGCTGAATTTACCCAGAAATGTATCGAATGGCATTATCCAGAATGCCTGCAAGCCGAACAGCCGATTCTGAGCTTTGCCACAAAAGTTATTCAACGCACTGCGGTGATGATTGCCAAATGGCAACTGGTTGGTTTTGCACATGGCGTGATGAATACTGACAACCTGAATATTACCGGTTCAACTTTGGACTTTGGTCCTTATGGCTTTATGGAGCGCTTCCGTCCGAACTGGATCAATAACCACTCGGATTATCAAGGGCGTTATACCTATCAGCAGCAGCCAAGTATCGGACACTGGAATTTGTGGCAATGGTTAAACAATCTGGTGCCGCTCTGCCCTACAGATTATGACAAAGAACAGTGGAAACAGGATTTAGCAGCGTGTCTGGAGCACTATGAGCCAACATTTTTAGAGCATTATAAACATGGTTTAAACCAGAAAATGGGCTTGCCAAGTTTCCATAAAGACAGTTTTGACTGCGCAATGGCCTTTCTGCGCATTTTACAGAGTGAACAACTGGACTACACCCAAAGTTTTATCCGTCTGCAAAATAAAGACTATGAAGCCCTTAAAGATGATTGTCTGGATCGTCGTCAGTTTGAAGCATTTTTGACGCAATATGAAAGCATTCGAGAACAACAGGATATTGAAGAGTTACACGCCGCCATGCACTTGATCAATCCACATTATATTCTGCGTAATCACATGGCACAGAAAGCCATTGAACTGGCAGAGCGGGATGATTTTTCTGAAGTCGACCGCCTGTTTAAATTACTCAGTCAACCTTATCTGAAACAGTCAGAACTGGAACAGCCTGAAGATTTAGCGCCATTGCCGAGTGACGTGCCTGAAGTCATGGTGAGTTGTTCGTCTTAATTTATTCACATCCAAAATAAAAACTGTGGATAATTTAAGCATTATCCACAGTTTTATGATGAGCTATCCATAACTTATGACCCTACACATTGTTGCTTCATCGACTGCATTAAAACTGCCGGAAGTCACTGTCACTCAGCCTTTTGGTGAAGGTTGTGATGTATTTAAAGTCATGGATAAAGTCTTTATGCTGACTTTTCATTTGCAAGGAAAAGCTGCGATTAATTTAAAAGTCGAGCCTGAGCCTGGTGCAATGCTGCGGGATATTTATCCTTATATTCATACGGGCTGGCATATGAATAAACAGCATTGGATTTCAGTTTACGAGAGTAAAGATCTGGATGAATCTTTGATTAAAGATTTGGTACTGAATTCTTATGAGCTGGTTGTGGCAAAATTAAAGAAAGTAGATCAGCAAAGAATTAAATTACTCAGGAACATTTAAGCTGTACTAGAATAAGCTGATCATATATTTTTAAACTAAGGCTAGAATTTCAAATTAAATAACTATGAAAACTCGCAAAGTATTAGCTTCGCCTATAAAAACTGATCGTCTAAATTTACGTAAATTTCAGACTGGGGATGAAAACTCTCTCTTTACTGAATATTTCGGAGACTGGGAAGCGAGCAAATATCTCCAGAGAATGCCACATAAAAATATAAGTCAGACAAAAAACATGTTGGAAAATTGGTGTGGGGTAAACTGGGAAGACCCAGATGAAAATTTTGCCTGGATTGTCAGCGACCAGAAAACCGATTTGGCTCTGGGAATTCTATTGTTTTTTAATAAAGAGAATTGTGGGGAAATCCACTTTGGGCTAGGAAAAAAATTTCAAGGACAAGGGTTCATGCAAGAGTCACTAAAAGCTGTACTTACTTATTTAAAAGATAATAGCACTCTTGAAAGAATTGAGACTTTTTGTGATGCAGAACATACCAGATCAAAAAACGTCCTGATTAAATCAGGTTTCACCCAAACAGGCATTTTAAAAAATTGGGCAAGATTTCCTTTAATCTGTGAGGATACTAGAGACTGCATTCATTATTATATTGAAATAAATTAAAATATTGATAGCCAACAGTTTTTCGCCCTCGATCAGAATAAATTCTTAACCATCCAAACCATAGGTTTCAGAACCCTCTAAAATGATCCAGGAGGCATTATACAAGTGTACTGTTCTTTTCATAAAATCAAAAAAAATAATGCTTTATAAAGAAAGCGAATAAGTTCTCACCTATTCGCTTCTCTTAAACATTAAAAACTTAATCAGTCTTCAGGATATTCAAAACGGTAACCGACCCCATACACCGCCTGAATCCACTCATGACGGTTGCCGGTTTCAGCCGCATCTGAAATCTTACGGCGCAAATTCTTGATATGACTGTCAATGACACGGTCAGCCACATCAAAACTGTCCGGATTAATATGATCCAGCAATTGCGCACGTGAATATACCTGTCCGACATGTTCTAGGAATAACTCCAGCAAACGGAATTCAGTTGGCGTTAAATTCAAGGCTTTTTGCTGGTACCAGATGCGCTGTTGTGATTTGTCCATGCGGAATAAATCATTGCTTTCCGGTTCTGATTTACGGTCCAGACGACGTAACACAGCCTGTACACGCGCGACCAGTTCCTTCGGGCTAAACGGTTTACAGAGATAATCATCTGCACCCATATTCAGACCCAATACCCGGTCAATTTCTTCAGTACGCGCGGTTACCATAATAATCGGTAAATCCGACTGTTCACGGACTTTACGGCAAATGGTCAGGCCATCCATACGTGGTACCATCAAGTCCAGAATCATCAGGCTCGGTTTACGTTGGGTAAAACTGTTATATGCTTCCTGTCCATCATGAAACATACTGACCTCAAAACCAGCAGCTTCCAGATAGTCTCGCACCAACTGTGCAAGTTCGATTTCATCTTCAACCAGCATGACATGTTTCATCAATCTATTCCCTTCATGGTTTCATTTGTTTAGGAAAGCTCAGCTTGCATCGTAAACCACCCAGTGGTGAATGTGCAAAGCTTAAGCTGCCGCCCAGCGCCTGCGTAATTTTACATGATAATGCCAAACCCAGTCCGGTTCCGCCAGTCGCCCGGGTACGAGAATCATCGACACGGTAGAAACGCTCACCAATACGCGCCAGTTGTTCATCATTCAGGCCAAACGGACTATCATCGATATATAAGGTCCATTCTTTATCATCTTGTGTCGTATGAATATGCACCTGCCCGCCTGCTTCAGTATAGCGAATACTGTTACTGAGCAAGTTCGCCACAATCTGTTTAAAACGATCCAGATCCAGATTTAACTCAGTTCCCTCACCGTCTGCATTGACCGTCAATTCAGCCTGCTCAAAATTCGGCTGGAAGTTGATGAGTTCCTGCTGCAACACCTCCCACGGATTCACCGTCGAAAAATAGAATTGTAATTGCTGGGCATCGACCTGTGCCAGCGCGGCAAGATCTTGGGTCAGTTTTTTCAGGCTGTTTACCTGCGCCAGCATAGAAGCAAAATGTTCAGGCGTTGGTTTACGGATTCCGTCCTGCATCGCTTCAATCTGTGCCTGTAAGACTGCTAGTGGCGTTTTTAACTCATGCGAAGTATCTGCCACCCACTGACGGCGTGAGGTTTCATGCTGATCCAGAATCACCGCCAATGCATTTAATTCATTGGATAAATCACCTAATTCATCATTCCGGTTCACTTTAACCTGATATTGATAATTTCCTTGGGTCAAGGCACGTGTGCCATTGAGCAGCCATTGAATCGGCTTTTTGAAATAAGTCGCCAATAACAGGGACGCAATCAGACTCGCCAAAATACTGAGTGCATAAACCAGAAATAAATAACGCTTCTGGTTACTAAAGAAATTGATACTTAAGGCATCATCCTGATCCAGAACCGGTTTTAAGCCCAAATAGCCGACAATATGGTTATTCACCATAATTGGGCGATAAGAAATCTGCTCATCCGAAGCCTCACCGACCACAAAACGACGCTTGGCATCATACAGAGAAAGACGTGAACTGAGACCAAGACGATCCGGCATCTGGATAAACTGTTTCTTGCCGGTCGGCTGCTGTGCTGGCTGTTCCCCATTCTTGCGATCAGCCCTAAACAGATTCTGATTGGAGCTGAGCGGGAATTTCAAGCCTTCAAAGGGCTGAAACTGTGAAGGCAAATTAGATGCCAGCACACGTAATTCTTCTTCATTGACCTGACGTTGTGGCAGCGCCGGATCTACCATACTGGGTGCGACCTGAGCCAGAGTCTGTTCCTGAAAATAACGCTGCTGCAAGGCAATATCATACTGACGGCGTAACCACCAGCGTGACAAACGGTCATAATCATCCGGTGCAGCTTCACCTTCCATCTGGAGGATCTGTGCCTGAATCGCATTGCCCCAGTCCTGATAGACTGCATAGACATCTGCCAGATTTTCAATCACATAATCCAGCTTCTGCATTTCGACATCAGCGACATAACGGGCGAAATTACGCTGCATATTCAGATGCAATACACCCAGACTTACCGTGGTAATGACCAGCGTGGTCAACAGCACGGTCAAAAATAGACGTAATGCAATGGGAATGCGGCGAATGTTCAAAATAGAAATCTCAATTTTTCTTCTATATTCATTATTGTAGCGAACACTGCATCAAAAAACCCTTCATTGTTTCTACATCTTTATTGTTTAATCTTTATCTAACATAGAATCAGCTTCTTGACGGGATAAATACAATGCAAACTATGACAAAAATAGCTTTAATCAGTGCAAGTGTTTTATCAATGGGTGCGTTGACTGCCTGTCAATCCACCAGCAATGTCCCAAACAACGATCATCCCCACATGATGAAACATCATGAAGGCAAAAAACAGCATCTAACTCCCGAACAGCGTGAACAGTTTAAGGCGAAGCGTGCAGAACGCATGCAGTTTGCCAAACAGCTTCAACAAGCTTGTGACAATAAAGCCGTGGGTTCAGCCATTCAAATCAAGACTGGTGACAAGACCATAGACGGCACCTGTAAGATGGTCTTTAAAGCAGATCGTAAAGAGATGAAAAGCCATCGCGATGAACATCGTGGCATGAAAGCTGAACATCATCCAATGCGTGCCGATATGCGTAGAGGCATGATGCACGGTGAAGTCTTGACTGATGCCAAACGTGCAGAATTAACCAAACAGTTTGATCAGCGCCTCGCTCAACATCAGGCACATCAACGAGCCATGCTGCAAGCCTGTCAAGGCAAAAAAGACGGAACAGCTGCACAGATCAAGATGGGCGAACAAACCATCAATGGTAAATGTCATGTTCGTTTCCAGCCCACAGCCTCTGCCTATTAATGCATAGAAATCAAGGCTTCACAACTAGCACCTTCGGGTGCTTTTTTATTGCGTGCTCTTTCATGCATGCAGTTGACTATTCCTTTCCTACAAAATATGACTAAAGTCTTTATACGCAAGACATTTAAGGCACTATTCAGATTAATCTTTGACTTTACAGTCACCAAGAAAACACCCCGAAAAGCTTGTACCGCAGGGGAAGTTGTTGCACGATTAGATCATTCCAAACCGTGTCAGTGAAGACAGGTTTTAGTTCATCTAAGATTATAACGCTGGTTCAACCAGTATTGAGGAAACCGATATGCCACAATACAAAGCGCCTTTACGTGATATGCAATTTGTGTTGCATGAATTATTAAATGCTGAACAACACTATGCAAATCTCCCTGCATTCCAAGAAAACGTAAGCCGTGAGCTGGTAGATCAGTACTTAGAAGCTGCGGCCGACTTCTGTGAAAACGAATTGTCTCCGATCAACCAGACCGGTGACCGTGAAGGCTGTACCTGGAATGACGGCGTTGTTACGACTCCGACTGGCTTTAAAGAAGCGTACCAAAAATACATCGAGCTTGGCTTCCCTTCTCTTTCTGCTGAAGAACAATACGGCGGTCAAGGCTTACCGAACTCTTTAGGTATCGCGATTTCTGAAATGGTGGGTACTGCGAACTGGGCATGGGGCATGTACCCTGGCCTGTCTCACGGTGCGGTTCGTACTTTAGAACATCATGGTTCAGCTGAACAAAAAGACGCTTACCTGCCTAAACTGGTTTCAGGTGAATGGACGGGTACCATGTGCTTAACTGAATCTCATGCGGGTTCTGACTTGGGTATTATCCGTACTAAAGCTGAACCACAAGCGGACGGTAGCTACGCAATCTCTGGCGAGAAGATCTTTATCTCTGCTGGTGAACACGACATGGCAGAGAACATTATCCATATCGTACTTGCTCGTCTGCCAGGTGCACCGAAAGGTACCAAAGGTATCTCATTATTCATCGTGCCAAAATTCAACCTGAATGCTGACGGTTCTATTGGCGAGCGTAACGGCGTACGTTGTGGTTCGATCGAACACAAGATGGGTATCCATGGTAACGCGACTTGTGTCATCAACTTTGACAATGCTAAAGGCTTCCTGATTGGACCTGAAAACCGCGGCTTGAACTGCATGTTCACGTTCATGAACACAGCACGTATCGGTACAGCAGTTCAAGGTCTTGCAGCATCTGAAGGTTCATTCCAAGGCGCGCTTGCATACGCAAAAGATCGTCTGGCAATGCGCTCTCTTTCTGGTCCTAAAGCACCTGAAAAAGAAGCAGATCCAATCATTGTGCATCCTGCGGTACGTAACATGCTTTTAACTCAAAAAGCATATGCAGAAGGTGGTCGTGCACTGGTTTACCTGTTAGCACAATATGCTGACGTGGTTGAACATGCTGCAGAAGAAGCAGACCGTAAATTTGCAGACAACATCCTGTCATTGCTAACACCAATCGCAAAAGCATTCCTGACTGAAACCGGTTCTGAAGCTGCGAAACACGGTGTTCAGGTATTCGGTGGTCATGGCTTTATTTCTGAGCACGGTATGGAGCAGATCGTACGTGATACACGTATTGCTTGCCTGTACGAAGGTACCACTGAAATTCAGGCACTAGACTTGTTAGGCCGTAAAGTATTGGGTACGCAAGGTGCAATGTTGAAAGACTTCACCAAGATCATCCATAAATTTGCTGAAGCGCACAAAGACAATGCTGCAATGAAAGAATTCGTTGAACCATTGGCTGCCTTGAACAAAGAATGGGGCGATCTGACCATGCAGATTGGTATGCGCGCGATGCAAAACCCTGAAGAAGTGGGTGCGGCTGCAGTCGATTACCTCTACTTCTCTGGTTATGTCACTCTAGCTTACCTATGGGCACGTATGGCATTGGTTGCTCAGGAGCAACTGGCTGCGGGCACCACTGATGTTGATTTCTACAATGCCAAAGTGACGACAGCACGCTTCTACTTCAAGAAAATCCTGCCACGCGTTCGTTCACACGTTGAAGTGATTGCGACAGGTGTAGAGCCATTGATGAACCTGGATGCGGAACACTTTGCATTCTAAGTTAGTCTCAGACTAGCTACATTTCAGAAAAAGGACGGTCAATCAACAGGCAGTCCTTTTTCTTTATAAAGAGTTACAGAATTAACCTTTAGTCGTCTAACATTCAGATTTTGAGTGTTTTAGACTGATTAAAACTCATTTAATCAAACAATAAACAGGTGACACACCATGCCAATTTATAACGCGCCACTTGCCGATATGAAATTCATCCTGAACGATGTCTTCAATGCAGAACAATTCTGGCAGGCCAATGAAAATCTAGCGCATCTGGATGCTGCGACAGCAGAAGCGATTCTTGAAGAAATGGCAAAATTTTCTCAAAACGTCATGCTTCCTCTGAACCGTACCGGCGATGAAGAAGGCGCAAAAATTGAAAATGGTAATGTGACCACACCTGCTGGCTTTAAAGAAGCGTTCAAACAATATGCAGAAGGTGGCTGGATTGGTCTGGGCGCAGATATGGAATGGGGCGGCCAGGAAATGCCGAAAATGCTAACGGTACTTTCTGATGAAATGCTGTTTGCCACCAACCCGTCTTTCATGCTGTATCCATTGCTTTCTGTTGGTGCGGGCATGGCGCTGAACAGCTATGCTTCACAAGCACAAAAAGAAACCTATTTACCTAAAATTTATTCGGGTGAGTGGTCAGGCACCATGTGCTTAACCGAACCACATGCCGGTACTGATCTGGGTATTATCAAAACCAAAGCTGAACGTAACGAAGACGGCACTTATAGCATCAGCGGCACCAAGATTTTCATCACTGGCGGTGACCATGACCTGGCGGAAAACATCATTCATTTAGTTCTGGCAAAAACCCCAGATGCGCCTGCCGGCTCTCGTGGTATTTCCCTCTTCATCGTACCGAAATTCCTGGTGAATGAAGATGGTTCTATTGGCGAACGTAACCCGGTCGGCCCAGGTTCAATCGAACACAAGATGGGAATCAAGGCATCAGCAACCTGTGTAATGAACTTTGACGGTGCGAAAGGTTACCTCGTTGGTAAAGAAAATGAAGGTCTCGCTGCAATGTTCGTGATGATGAACTATGAACGTCTGTCGATGGGTATCCAAGGCCTAGGCGCTTCTGAATTCGCTTATCAAAACGCTGCGCAATATGCGACAGACCGTTTACAGGGTCGCAGCGCGGCTGGCGTTCAATCACCAAACAAACCTGCGGACAGTATTCTAGTGCATGGTGATGTACGCCGTATGCTGCTGAATGTACGTGCCAATAATGAAGCTTCGCGTGCCTTTGCAGTTTATGTAGGTCAGCAACTGGATATCACCAAATTCTCTACTGATCCTGAAGCGGTGAAAAAAGCCAATGACCGCGTTGCGCTATTAACACCAATCGCGAAAGCGTATTTAACGGATACCGCATTCCAGGCGACCCTAGATGCACAAATGGTCTTCGGTGGTCATGGCTATATCCGTGAATGGGGCTTGGAGCAATGTATCCGTGACCTACGTATTTCCCAGATCTATGAAGGCACCAACGGTGTACAGTCACAAGACTTGATCGGCCGCAAAACCATTAAATGTGGCGGCGAATATATCTCTGAATATATCTCTGAAATCCGTGACTTTGCCAATAGTCTGGATGCGGATCTAAACTTTATTAAAGATGCCACACTGGATGCAGCAACTGAAGTTGAATCGGTGACTCAGTACATTCTGGAAGCAGCACGAGAAAGCCATGACTTCCCGAATGCAACCGCAGTTGACTATCTGCACGCTGTAGGTCTGTTGAGCTTCTCTTATATGTTCGCGCGCATTACCAATGCAGCGAAAAATAAAGACGGTGAGTTCTATCAAAATAAAATCGCTCTGGCACGTTACTTTGTACAACGCATTCTGCCTGAATTGGCATTACGCATTACTAAAGTGAAATCAGGTTCTGACGTCATCATGAACTTCTCTGAAGATTATTTCACGACTCAAGCTTAAGCTAAAAATCTGCAATAAAAACGCCTGCATCAGCAGGCGTTTTTTATGAAAATGCAACAATTAAACTTTTTGAATTAGCAAGGTATCCGTCTGATTATTGCTTTTCGGATTCGAATGTTTATTCACAATTTTGATATTCCCCTCTGACTCTAAAGACTCGCAGAGCTCCACCACCTTTTGCATATCTTCAGCCTTAATGCCTACGCCGAGGATTAATTTTTTTCCGGCTTCTAATTGGCTAATTTTTGTTTGAATTTTATCTAACACTTTTTTCTCCTATTTATTCAATGTTACCACCCATACAATATAGCAATTTAGTCTAAAAAAAGCGCAAAAGTTCAAATAATTTAATCTTTATTTTTCATTCAATCATTCTGTGCATGATCTTTGCACGTTATTCTGCAACTATCTTTATTTCACATGAAAAATCAGGAGGATAATATGTCTAAATCACGTCCGAAAATTGAAAAATTTGAAGCTCTCCTCGACCGTCTTGGCAATCTTGCTGTAGAAAGCTTTCATTATATTGCGCTGTTTATTATTGGCTGTATGGTGATCTGGTCCGCTGGCCATACCGTCATTGACATTCTGACCGTGAAACAGTTCGCCACCATTGACGACATTCTTCTGTTGTTTATTTATCTGGAACTTGGTGCCATGGTCGGCATCTATTTCAAAACCAACCATATGCCAGTACGTTTCCTGATTTATATTGCCATTACTGCACTGACCCGTTTGCTGATTGCAGATATTCAACACACGCATAAAGCCAGCATGGATCTGGTGATTATTACCGGTTCGATTCTGATTCTGGCCTTTGCGATATTAGTGGTGCGCTATGCCTCATGGACTTATCCATCCGTGATTCGTGACAAACATAGTGAAAAGCCATTACCGCTTGGCAAAACACCGCGTCCAGAAGATGATGAATTGGCATAGTCTTTTAAGCCCTCTTTTTTGCACTTCAGCTTAAAGTAATACTTAAGCCTCGTTTAGGGTTTTGGGAGATTTATCTCAAGCAATCTCTCCCTTGCGTAGGTGCTACTCATCTCCTCACAGGAGAGGGAACTATTTTGGTCTTTTTGAGTTATTGACGTTTATAACTGAATTATCCGTTCAGAGTTTAGAGCAGTTTAACGATTCGGCACCAGCACATAGCGTCCGTTTTCATAAATCCAGTAGCTGCCACGCGGTGGTGCTGGTAACCCTAAACGCTGCCAATCGGTAATTACCGTATATCTCGAACTTTCAATCCGGGCAACATTCGGATCACCATTGACCCAGCTATAACTATTCGAATTTTGATAAATAGTGGTCGGTGCCTGATACTGAATGTTTAATCCACTTTGACTCTGTGCAGGTGGATAGCCCCAATATGGTGGTCGTTGCGGGTAATGTGGTCTTGGTGGCAGCGGACGTTGCGGATAATACTGCCGTGGTGGATCATAAGATCGTGGAGCGCTGCGATAATTCGGTGTGGATCGATCTACACCACCATAACCCACCCAAGCATTGCCAGCCATACTTTGTGCGGAAGCTCCTAATAGCAATGCAGCCAATATTGCACTCGATAGTACGATTCTCATTTGAGCTTCCTCCGAATAATCTGCTTATATTTTAAACAAAATAGATGCAGAAAATATGGATAAGCTCGCTGGAGCTGCAATTTTTTGTAATGCGCTCGCCTATTTTCAATCTGACAGGCACGTCGGCAAACTACTGCTTTATGCTAAAATTACTTTTTTTAATGTTTCGAGTTGAATACTGTGTCTGATTTAAATTTCGATCGTTTACATGAATATTTTTCTAAAGTGCCGAGTGTTCAGAAAGAACGGATTGATAGCTATGGTTCAGATGGCAAACAGGCATGGTGGTTTAAGTTTCAGATCAATGTCGATCATCCGCTGGCTTGGCAAACTGTGCAAGAGCTGGGACATGTCCTGAATTATATTTCTAAAAATGAACGTCTTCCGACGCAGTTCCTGCCAGTATCTCCACCACCGTATATGAATGGTATCGCCAGAGATTTCTTGTGCTGGGTGATTCAGTGTAATCATGCCGATTTCCCGCCCGATGTCGTATGTGACTGGCTAGAAGCGCGTCTACCAAATCCAGTCGATGATGAAGCGCAATGGAAAATTAAAACAGATATTTCTGAGCTGGATCAATTAACGGATAAAGAGCTGGATCAGCTGGTTCCGCCGAATCCAGAATCAAAAAGCTGATAATAAAAAATCTCCCTAACTCCCTCTTTTTCAAAGAGGGACTTTCCTCCCTTTTTAAAAAGGGAGGTCAGGAGGGATTTAAAATTAAAACGTCGACCAGCCGCTCCATTCCATAAAACGATACAGCCAATATTTAAAGAACGAGTTTTCTGCATATTGAGTGTAATCTACGCTCATCGAACGGCCATTTAGATTTGACCATGCACCCTCAAAATATTGCTGGGCATCCCGGAAGACTTCGGCCTGAGGCTGACCCACCACGCGCATATTAGTTTCCAGATTATAGTTTTTCAAATTGCGTACCGTAAAATTGGCCGAACCTAAAATCATTTCAGCTTGCTGAGCATTGCGCTTCATTAGGATCTTGCTATGACATTGCTCACCCTGAGTATGACACCAACGTACATTTATACCCGCTTCGTGCAATTCTGAAGCCACCTGCCGATTTGGAATTCCATTCTTTTCACGGCCAAAGGCATCTTTATTTGGGTCGAGTAAAATCCGGACTTTGACACCACGTTCATGGGCCGCTATCAGACTTTTGATAATTTTTCGCTCAGACAGATAAAACATTGCCAGATCAATCTGTTCACTGGCTTTCGCGGTCTGAATCAGATTCAGAATCGCATCATAAATGGCTTTTTCAGTCAGCACCTGAGCTTGTGGCTGGCTACTGTCTGCCTGAAAATCCCCAGCGACAATGGCTGGCATATTCGCTTGTGACATCATGCCCACAGACAGTTCTGTTTTCAAAATATCCACAGCTGTGCTCCCCCAGACCAATAAACCAATATTGGAATGCCGTGAACTGCCATCATGCGGGTTCATGGACGTGACCAGTGCTTTCCAGCCTTGATCAGTATCCACCACCATGGTTTTGCGATGATTGGCTTTAAAGTTAAATAAATCAAAATAACTGCGCAGAGTAATTTTTTCTGGGCCAAATGGGTTTGGCAACCAGCCTGTTTCCGGATTATTGCCAATGCCCTGGCAACAGATATACCAGAAGCCGGACCAGCTTGGATTGGAAGCGCGCAACGGCGTCAGATTGGTTTCAATCACATCAATACCGTGCTGACGTAATTTCCGATACTGCTCAGATCTAATCCCGCCATAAACTGAATTAATCGGATCGGTAATAAACTTGATTTCCACCTCAGGCTGCAGCAGGCGCTTACTGATTAAAGCATCACTCAGCTGTTGACTCAGTGCCTGATGCTGCTGCGTAGATGCACCGGTTTGCTGATTAAATAAAAACATGTCCAGCACAATCAGTGATTTGGCCTCTTCAATCATTTTCAGCATTTCATTAAAAATGCGATGATCTAAATGCTGTTTTCCTTCTGCATCCAGATAAGTCTGATCGGCCAGAAATTTGACTTCGGCATGACGCAGTTTGCCTGTGTAATTCAGACCTTCCGGCAAAGGCTTATACGTGTGGTAGATCGCCGAAGCCAGATAACCCACGGCCAGCATACTAATGATCAAAGCCACATAACGGCGATTCGACCAGTTTAATTTATTGTGAATTCGTTGAAAGATACGCATAAGAAAAAACCTAACCCAATATACTCAGGCTAGGTTTTATCTTATGATTTTTCAAGTAGATTTCGGTGAGATCTAGATGATTTGGTCGATTATTTCAGTAGACCTGTTAGAAATCATACTGCACGCCAACAGTAAAGTTGCGACCCACCTGCGGAATATTCGACAGGAAGGAAGTATGTGAATACACCTGATCATCAAGCAGGTTATTGGCCTTGAAATAAACCCGATAAGCATTGTTATCTGCAAGGCTATTGGCATAGCTTAAGCCAACATTCACCATATTGTAGCCCTGGGTTTCATCTTCATAGCTGGCGATCTTGTCCTGATTAAAGACATGATAATATTCAGCCAGACCTGACCAACCATCGGCAAAGTCTGCTTCAACTTTTGTTCCTAAACGACCTGCAGGTACACGTGGTGCATTCTCAGCTTCAATCTTGCCACGCACATAGTCCCCAAAGACGCTGAGCTTATACATATCATTGATCTGATAACCGGCTTGTGCTTCTGTACCATAGAATCTGGCTTTGTCTTGGGTATATTGCACGCCCCGTAAATTACCTTTCTGCGCTACCGTTTCGCCATAGATATAATCATCAAACCAGTTGTGATAGACATGCAAGTGATAGTCGAGTTTATCGCCTTCATAATGCAGACCTAACTCAAGATTATTTGAAGTTTCTTTATCGAGATCAGGATTACCGAGTTCATAGGTATTGGTCGCAAAATGCAAACCATCAGCATACAGCTCTTGCGCTAGAGGCAAACGCTGTTGATGTGATCCGACTACAGACAGTTTGTAACTCGGTGCAAACTCCCAATTCGCAGCCGCAGATGCGGAAAGACCCGTACCGGAATAATCTTTCTGTTCCGAGTCTACTGTTACTTTTTGATGATCGACACGTGCTCCAAGTTCCACATGTACATCACCGATCTGTTTATGTTCCAAAGCAAATAAGCTGTATTTCTGGGTTTTGGTGTCTGCCATCAGCACATCATGATTATGACTCGCATGCTCACCATGATCATGCTCATGTCCTTCATGATCGTGCTCTGCATGACCATGTGCTTCTGGAGCGGATAAATTAATTTTTTGCTGTGAAAGCTGGGTTCCAATCACCCCCTCCCAACCTGCGACAGGAACATGCACCAGTTCTAAACGTGCATCATAGCCCTTGCTTTTAAAGTTACTGATGACTGCATTTTCTTCCAGTTCATCATGTTCATAATCGGTAAAGCTGGCATGCGCACGTAACTTTTCAAAACCGGCAAAAGGCTGTTCAAGTTCGGTACGGACATCATAACGCTCAGACTTTAAATCTACCCAAGGACCCGCGGTTTCTTCATGATCGTGCTCATCTTCACCCGGTTTTGGACAGTGAAAATGATCGCCATGAATTTCACAGCCATGATATTCATGGCTGTGTCCTGGCAGACCATATTGGTCTTGGCGGTTACTATAAGATAAGCCGACAAAACCACGGTCATGAATCCATGATCCACCAATATTCACCGTTTGCCCTTCGGCAAAGGTATTGTCTACACGGCGCTGTTTATGAAAATGTGAGTGATCTCCATGAGACTCTTCAACGACATAATCTGGTGCAATATAATCATTGGCCTTACGTTTTGAGCCTTCTACACGCAAAGCAAAATTTTCACCAATTCCAGCCGTAATTCCTGCACTGGCCAGTTTCTCATCACTGCCCGTGTTATAGCGCAGACCGACTGTACCTTCCAGACCATCTTCAGGCATTTGCGTTGGAATTTTCTGATCGGTGACATTGACCAGACCACCCACTGTTCCTGCTGCATAGAGCAACGTCGATGGCCCACGAATCACTTCGACCTGTTTTGCCAAAATCGGATCGACGGTGACGGTGTGATCTGGAGATAACGTGGAAACATCGGCTGTCTCTGAAGCATGCTGCAAGACTTTGACACGTGGCCCATCTTGCCCACGAATCACCGGACGGCTGGCCCCCGTACCAAACTGGTTAGAATATACGCCCAGTTCATCTGCCAATGCATCTCCAATGGTGGTGGCGCGTTCAGACAGTGCTTTCTGATCCACGACATGATCTGCAACCGCAAAATCTGCCGCAGTCTGCACCAATGGATGAGCTTGCACCTGAATCGTGTCCAGGGTCTGTACCGGGATAGAAGATGAGGATTGCTCTGCAAATACTGTAGGCGCAACTACAGCAAAAATTGACAATGTTATTAGATTCTTAGGGAAGGACATGACCGAAGCTCAAATTCAGTAATCTGGGTGAATGTTATAATATAACATTTCATTATTTTTGCAATCCTTTACGATAATGAGCTGAATATTTTATTAGAATGTCTTTCTAATATTTTTTATTACATTAAAAACACTATTTTTATGCCCTTTACCTTATCGCATGCTGTGCTTGCTCCACCTATTTCATATTTGACTGGGAATAGACTCCCTGTTGCTGCACTGGCCATTGGCAGCATGGTTCCAGATCTTTATCGTCTGTTTACTCATACTAATTCTAATATTACCCATTTATGGTCTTCGCTGATTCATCCAGATCTCTGGATCGGTCTGGCTTTTTGTGCCGTCTGGTACCTAATTTACCGGCCCGTGATTTACCGTTTCATCGGTATTCAGCATGATTTAAAGATTCACAATATCCTTTCAGCACTAAAATTCATCCTGGTAATGTGTCTGGCACTGATCGTCGGTACAGCCACCCATTTAATCTGGGATGGACTGACTCACGTCGATTTTCGAACTTTTGCCTTTCATGACGTCTTAGCCCAACACTTCCAGCTCTTTGGAAAAAGTTATCCGCTGCACCGGATTTTACAGATTGGTACCTCAGTGATTGTCTTGCCTCTTATCTTGTGGATGAGCCTGCATTACTATAAAACTCACCAGCAATATCTTGCAGTTAGTGTGAAAATCAAAGCATTTTCCTGGGGCTTATTGCTGTTTTCTATATTTACCGGCCTATTTTCTGTCTGGGATTATGCGCGCTATATTTCTACGGAAGTCTGGCAATCAGATCTCTACTATTTTACTGGCCGCTCGATCAATGAATTTAGCCAAGGCTTTCTGATCACCTTCAGTCTGGGCTGTTTATTGTTTTTATTTTTAGACAGAGATCGCAAGATGGGTTAGACAAAGCACTGGCTTTGCGCCTATTCACTTTAAAATGATATTGTTTTTGACCCAAGTTCTTGTGACAACATGCCCAAAGAGGCATAATCCTACCTCTACTCAAAGCGGTACGCTGTTTACGTATTCGCTGACCTTAACCCATATAGTTGGATTTCTAACGCTATGATGCGAACTCATTACTGCGGTTCTTTAACCGAAACTCAAATTGACCAGACTGTAACATTATGCGGTTGGGTTCACCGTCGCCGTGACCATGGTGGTGTGATTTTCCTTGATATGCGTGACCGTGACGGTCTTGTTCAAGTGGTTATTGACCCGGATACCCCTGAAGCATTCGCAACTGCGGACAAAGTACGTTCAGAATTCGTATTAAAAATTACAGGCCGTGTACGTCGCCGTTATGAAGGCACAGAAAATGCCAATATGGTGAGCGGTCAGATCGAAGTCTTGGGTAAAGAAATTGAAGTTCTTGCTCAGTCAGACACTCCGCCATTCCCTTTGAATGACGAAAACACCAATATTTCTGAAGAAATTCGTTTGAAATACCGTTTCTTGGACATCCGTCGTCCAGAAATGCTAGATCGTTTACGTTTCCGTTCTAAATTAACCAACCTGATTCGTAACTACTTCGAAGACAATGGCTTCCTAGACGTTGAAACTCCGATCTTAACTCGTGCAACGCCTGAAGGTGCGCGTGACTATTTAGTGCCAAGCCGCGTATCTAACGGTAGCTTCTACGCACTTCCACAATCGCCACAGCTATTCAAACAGTTGTTGATGGTGGGCGGTATTGATCGTTACTACCAAATCGCGAAATGTTTCCGTGATGAAGACTTGCGTGCGGACCGTCAGCCTGAATTCACCCAGATCGACGTTGAAACATCGTTCATGAGTGACGATGACATCATGGATTTAATGGAAACTTTAACCGTTAAGATGTTCAAAGAACTTCTAAATGTTGAGTTTGATAAATTCCCACGCATGACCTACAACGATGCAATGCGTGACTATGCATCTGACAAACCGGATATGCGTATTCCTTTGAAACTGGTTGACGTTGCAGACTTAATGCAAGACGTTGAGTTCAAAGTATTCGCAGGCCCTGCAAAAGATCCTAAAGGTCGTATCGTTGCGCTTCGCGTACCGGGTGCTGGTTCACTTCCACGTAGCGCGATTGATGAATACACCAAATTTGTAGGCATCTACGGTGCACGCGGTTTGGCTTACATCAAAGTCAACGAACTTGAAAAAGGTATCGAAGGTCTTCAATCTCCAATCGTGAAATTCATCGAGCCAATCGTGCTTGATCTATTGAAACGTGTTGGCGCTGAAAATGGCGACATCGTATTCTTCGGTGCAGACAAAGCCAAAGTTGTAAACGATGCCATGGGCGCGCTTCGTGTGAAGATCGGTCATGACATGAAACTTGCAACTTGCGAGTGGGCGCCACTTTGGGTGGTTGATTTCCCAATGTTCGAAGAAACTGATGATGGTAAATGGACATCTGTGCATCACCCATTCACGCTTCCAAAATCTAGCGTAGAAGAAGTGAAGAACAACCCAGGCGCTGCGCTTTCTGTGGCTTACGATATGGTATTGAACGGTACTGAAATCGGTGGTGGTTCACTGCGTATCCATAACCTTGAAATGCAAAAAGCGATCTTTGAAGCGCTTGGCATTGGTGAAGAAGAAGCAGAAGAGAAATTCAGCTTCTTGTTAAATGCATTACGTTACGGTGCTCCTCCGCATGGTGGTTTGGCATTTGGTCTTGACCGTCTTGTGATGCTCATGACTGGCGGTTCTTCAATTCGTGACGTGATCGCGTTCCCGAAAACCAAGACTGCTGAATGTCCATTGACTCAAGCGCCAGCACCAGTTGAATCAAACCAACTGCGTGACCTTGGTATTCGCTTACGTGAAAAACCAAAAGCTGAATCTCAAGAATAATTTCTTGACGTTTTAAGTGAAAAAGCCCTGCCTCGTGCAGGGCTTTTTTTGTAAGATTGAGTCGTATCTGGAACAGTGGCATAATAGCCACAGTTTTTAATCTAAGGTAATTAGCAATGGCTATGCGTCCTGCAGTTCGTAATCGCAGCATTATGCTTATTGTATTTTCAGTGGTTCAATGGCTGTTCATGCGCTATATCCTTGCCAACAACCTGTTCAACCTCGATACCAATGACCGTATTGTGTATTTCTGCCTGAGCAGTATTTTAGGTGCCCTGCTGATTTTTGTAGGTTTGATTTATATGGTGCTGAAAGGCAATCCGGACAAAGACCTATAATCTGACCATCTGGACACCATGTACACCCTACTTAAAAATTTCTCCAAGCTTCCATTAAGATTCATTCAAAATCTTGCGCAACTGGCTGGATCGCTTTTGTATCTCAGCCATTCTTCTGCACGCCGAGTGACCGAGATTAATCTGGCCTCTGCTTATCCTGAACTTTCTGAATCTGAACGGGCTGACTTGACTAAACGCAGCCTGAAAAGTCAGTGCATGACGTATGCGGAATCAGTCAAGATTTGGGGATCATCTTCTGAATATGCACTGTCTTTAATTCGAGATGTGCAGGGTGAAGATATTTTCCTGCAAGCTCTGCAAAATCCTCATGGCTGTTTGGCGGTGGTGCCTCATTTTGGTACTTGGGAGCTATTGAATGTCTGGGTCAATCAACACACTTCTCCTGTGATTATGTATAAGCCCAGCAAGAATCAAGATGTTGACCGCTTTATGCTTGAAGCTCGGCAACGCCTGAATGCAACACTGGTCCCTACAGATGATTCTGGGGTACGTGCTGTGTTTAAGCATTTAAAACAGGGTGGTTTTTCTGCAATTTTGCCGGATCATGTTCCTAAAGAATCTGGTGGAATCTATTCTTATTTTTATGGTCAAAATGCGCTGTCCTCTACGCTTCTTTCCAAACTGGCAGCCAAAACACAATGTTCAGTCGTAGGTTTAAGCTGTCTCAGACGTGATGATTTATCCGGTTATGATATTGTTGTGACCCAACTTTCTGACGATATTTCGTCGAAAGACCTACAGCTTTCTGTCGATACCTTAAATAAAGAAATGGAGCGCATGATTAATGTCGCTCCAGAACAGTATTTGTGGGGGTATAAACGGTTTAGGAAAGTAAAAAATTAGTTTAAATATTTTTTTATAAATATTTTTTCAACATCTTTATGACGATCATACTGATGAATGATATTTGATATACTTCCATCAAAATCTAAAACTTGATGATGTTCATTTAGTATTATTTCGTTTCTTGGAACTAAACCTATTGTTGAAATAATTGATTTGAGCGGTTCACAACAAATTACATTTTTAAAACTTTTTGAATAAAGTAATTTATTGTGTATCCCTTGATCATAATTAGATCGAACCATTTTATAATATGGAAGAGACATAAACTCAGTAATCATCGCTTCTAAATAACACATAACTGAAGCATGATCTCCTAAAGTTACACCAGCACAGCAAATTTTTTTAGACCCAATGCTTTGAAGATATTTTTTTCCATATACGTCTGAAATCCATTTTATATGAAAATCATCCTGTGCAATCGAAACACGCTCATCTTCCATTCCTAAATATAATCCATTTAGATTGCTTTCAAATGGATTTTTTTGAACTACTACATCCCTAGTATCTGTCAGCATAATATCTTGATTATTACTTTTTAATAAAAGGTACTCATAGTAATCAAAAAATCTAGAAACATGAGGCAAACCGAGAAAATAAATAAAATCTTTTTTAAGACGTGGTTCCAATGAAACAACTATACTACTAAGAATCTTTATTAATTTTTTAACATTTTTACTCATTTTTTTTGTAGAACTCAATATACCAATTTTACTCAAATTAAACTCAAGTTCAAATTCATACGCTTTTTTTGAGTAATATGTACAATAATCTTTATATTGATCATCATTAATAAAGAGTACAACTTTACCTTTATATTTTGCATGAAAAAGGCTTTCTAAAAAAATCTCAACTTTATCGGGAGTATAGCCGGTAGCAGCACCTAAGATAATTGATGATTTCAAATCTTTCATATATATCACTTACTAGTATAAACGCAATAACATTTTAAATTTATCTAAAAAATTTAGCTTAGTTGTTTCATCAAACATTTTAAATAAACTAAACCACTGATTTTTTCCTAAATAATTTAATTTTATATTTTCTTTACTTTCCAGAAATGCCATCATAAAGACACCTTGATCATCATCTACCATTCCATCAAGTAGTATTTTCTTTTGACAATGGAGTACTATTTCAGAAAATTGAAGCCATTTCTTTTTCGAACTTACGATTGCACCACCAATAATAAAAACTTCATTTTTCAACATTGATTTAATTACTAAATCCTTACTAATATCAAAATTTTTATTAATAGTAAAAAAATTAATCTTATCTTCTAAAAATGGATATCTCCATTTCCTAATTCCATTCAATGTCTCTTTATTTCTACAATACCCAAAATCTACCCATGCTACTAAATTAGTTTTTACAAGATTTTCTTTTATGGCTTTTTTCACAAAATATGTTTTTAAATTAGTTACCAATACATACTCTGGTGACCAATACTCAGGGTTTTTTAACTGAGATTGATCAACAGTATTCTTAAATTTACTACTATTCTGTATAACTCTAATTTGATCTTTACACTTTGAAAATTTATCATCAATATTCATTTCAATAATAATAGTATTCTTATTTCCTCTTATTTTTTTTATTTTTTCAGAAAATTCTGAGGAAGTAAAAATGATCATATCATTTTCTAATTTTGCTAAATTAGAAAAGTAGTCTATATATTTTTCACAAGAACGTTGTAAATAGCCAGGATGACCTTGTTCTTTACTCCAATTTCCTCGCCCTATATCAAAGAATGCACTAACAATTGTAATCTCTGCTTTATCTATCATGTAACTTTGCCTTCAATATAGGAAAATATTTAAAAAATAGTACAATTCATCTTAAATTAGTAAAATTTTATATTACTTGCAAATAGAGCATGTTTAATTTGACTAAAAATACGTGTAATTTCCTTTAACACCTTTGCCCAACCTTTCTTCTTATATTTCTTCATTCTTGCTTTACGTTCATCAATTAAATTACTCGACAGAACAGTTTTTTTCTCTGGATATAACATCATTTCCTGTATACAACTGGCAGGTGACATTTGATAAATATCACAGTGCTTAGCATGAATAAAATCTCTAAACATCATTTCATCTAAAGGACTCAAAGATGATTGTTTAATATAATTTAGATAAGCCATAGCACCCTTAAGTGATAATATATAACCCGCTGTTCCTAAATTTTTTCCAGTTAAACGAGCAATCTGACGGTTTGTATCGTTGATTCTGTAGACTTCTTTAGCTAATAAAACCTTTTCAGAAAATGCTTCCGTTTTGATAATATGCCACTCTTCTTGAATCCACGAAGATGAATTAAAGATTTCAAATGCTCTTTCACCTAAAAAGATATCATCTTCAAATATTGCAACATATGGAAGCTGCTCATCGACCATTTTGTTCCAAACTGATACATGACTCATAAAGCAAGCCAACTCCCCACCTGTTAAGTATTCATCCTCAACATTTAATTGCATTTTCTCTGCAAGTGGCTTTGCTAAATCAGGGGTCAGAGCATCAAAAAATTCAAAACCAATATTCTGTTTACCAAATTCTTTTTCAATATGTTCACGGCGTGCTTTTGCCGTCTTCAGGCTAATTACAATATTTTTCATAGAATTTACTTACTTTGAACTAATCAAGTGCTTGATCGCATAATAACGATCACACCACATGCGCTTTTGTTTTTTAAATCCATAGGAGCGGCTTCTATTTTCAAGTGCTTTGCGAGAAATCCCCTGAGTAGCAACCGTTCCCAAAATATCACTATCGACCCCTGCTGGCTTCACTAGTGGTGGCCAAATCCCTAAACCTTTGCCATTTTGACTTAACCAAGACTGGAAGAAGATATCAACCGGCATATTTATAGTTTTGCCTGCCTCAACAAAAGCCTGTGCTCCCTGCCGCGACCAGATTAATCCTAAGCCACGAATTGGGAAATAAAAAGCATGCCATAGACTTATATCCCCTATTTGCGTAATATCTTTTGCAAGTTTTTTCTTTTTTGCAGCAATATTAATAAGATACCAGTTTAAATCTTGATGTTGGTGCAAATATTCAATGATGCTGTCAATTTTAATCTTAAAGTCACTATTAATTTTAAGGTCATCTTCCAGAACCACTAAATAATCTGCATCAGTGGCTAAAAATTTTTCAGCACATCCATAATGACTTAAATAACAACCTAACTCGGAATTCATTAAACTACGACCTAATACCTTATTAGTTTGATAGTCATTATAATTTATGAATTCAGAGAGTGCTTTACCCCGACCATCATAAGCAGCAAAACGTTCAAACCTCCAGCCCACACTATTAAGCTGCTGAGTTGCTGCAGCTAGACGCTCATCACTTCCGTCTAAATTAATTAAATAAGTTACAACTTTCATGATTAACTCTTAATGCTGAATAGATAGAGGTAAATAGTTTTTAAATTTAGCAATTAAAGCAAAAGATACCTTTTCTGCTTCTTTTGGATCAAATTGATCTAAACTCTGAATACAACCGAATTTAACAGCTGGATTATTCAGGTCTGATAAAAATGTAGATACTGAAGCTTCATTTTTTAAGTAAGCAATATTTATATCATTACACAAGATTGTTTTTTCTTCTCGAATTTTTAAATGGTTATTCAGCCCTACTGGTAAAAATTGAAAAGCACTTCTAAAACGATACCTAATCTGTTCAGCTAATGTTGTAGGGTATTTTTGAAAATAATTTTGTAGTACATCACGATCCAATATATGGGGACGATGATGAATTTCATAATATTTATTAAATCCACATAATTCAGCACTAAGCATTTGAGCAATTGTATATTTAGGCTGTAAAGGTTTACCAAAATATTTATTAAGACCTTTACGTAGATTAAATTTTGCTTTAATTAAGGAGTTATTTTCCCAATGTCCATAGACTTTTATCTGGTCACCAACTAAAAAATCATCTAATTCAGATGAGACATTAAAAAAGAAATCATCATTCAAATAAATAAAATACTTTGATAACCCTGGAATATTCCAAAGCATGGTTTCAATACTTAAAGAATTAAATGTAGGCAAGTATTGCTCATGACCAGCAAATATTGTTCTATGATCAATTATTTTTATCTGCTCAGGAGCACATAATCCCTGTTCGAAAAAATCATGAATATGTGCAGGCTGCTGTTCATCCGTAATAATATAAATTGTTCCAAAATAGGGAACATATTTAAGAATTGAAGCAATTGAAAAATAGATTTCATCATTACTAGCAAATCGAGTTTCTTCTGCTGAACCTTTTACGATATTAGTAGATTGAAACTGTTGCCTTTTAAGTCGATGCTTTACATCATTGCCATCGACCCATGCAATAACAAAATCTATTTTTTCCATAATACTTCTAATCAACAATTAGCTTGAATAAACCCTATAACTTACTGCCACGCATCCTTAATCCACTGCGATGGCAACACATAACGATACCATTTACCACCCCCACCATTGACTGCATCAGGTGGATTAATCTCCCCATGAAACACAATGATTTTGGCCCCTTCAGGCTTCACAGGTGGCTTAAAGTAAGCCATCGGGATTTTTTGCAGGCAATGATATTTATAGCTCTTGCACCAGCTTTCTGGCCAGTATGTCTGTTTACCTTCACGGTCTACGTACCAAGACAAATAGGCTTGCTCATTACGGAATTTTTTACGGATTTCATCAAAGTTTTCACGGAAATAAGGTAACAGACCTGGGAAAGCACCCAGTTTAAACCGGTAAACCGAACTGTTACCGGTAATACGCCACGGCCGTTTCCAGTCATGGATAATCAGAAAGTCGCCCGGATAGGTAAAGAACTCATCGATATTATCGACAATCACTACATCAAGATCGAGAAATAATGCATTGCCTTCCAAACCATACAGATCAGGCTCAAAAGTAGATAGCTTGTTCCAGCCACGCTCAGGCGCACCTTCAGGCAATGCCAAAGGTGGAATAGGGAAACATTGTACTGCAGGATCAATGCCTTCAGTACGATCCGTCAGACAGACCATTTTAAAGTCGACTGTCGTATGTCGTTTAACCATATTGTATAAACGATTGACGTATTCCGAACCGTATTTGGTTCCCCATTTCATACAAATAACGATGTTACTCATTGCGTATGCCTAAGCTCATCTTAAAATCTTCTTGATGCTGAATATGATGACATAAGTTCAGCAGAATAAGTACATCCGTTAAAAAAAACCTCTCAAATGAGAGGTTTTTTCAATCAGTAAATTCTGAATTACTTCACATACGTTAACCAGTGTGCATATTTCGGGTCTTTGCCCTGAACCGCATCAAAGTATGCTTTCTGGATTTGAGTGGTAATTGGACCACGTACACCTTCACCAATTTGACGGTCATCATATTCACGGATTGGTGTTACTTCTGCAGCAGTACCGGTAAAGAATGCTTCATCTGCGATGTAGAACTCATCACGGGTAATACGGCGTTCAATTACGTCATAACCCAGGTCTTTAGCAATGGTAATAATGGTTTGGCGAGTAATACCATCCAACGCACCACCTGCGATATCAGGCGTATGAATCACGCCATCACGCACCAGGAATACGTTTTCGCCTGAACCTTGGCATACATAGCCTTGTGGGTCGAGCAGCATTGCTTCATCATAACCTGAATGCGCCACTTCCTGATGCGCAAGAATCGACAAGGTGTAGTTACCTGATGCTTTAGCCTTACACATGGTCACGTTCGGATGATGGTGGGTAAATGAAGACGTTTTTACGCGAATTCCCTTCGCCATCGCCTCTTCACCGAGGTAAGCACCCCAGCTCCATGCCGCAACTACGGCATGAATGGTATTGTCAGTTGCAGCGATACCGAGTTTTTCAGAACCAATAAAAATAATTGGACGTAAATAGCAAGACGCTAATTTGTTTTCACGAACAACATCAATTTGAGCCTGTTCTAATGCTGCTTGATCAAATGGAACTTTCATTTGATAAATTTTTGCAGAATTCAACAAGCGCTTCGTATGTTCTTTTAGACGAAAAATAGCCGTTCCATTCGGGGTTTCATAAGCACGGACACCTTCGAACACGCCCATGCTGTAATGCAAAGTATGTGTTAATACGTGAGTTTTTGCCTCACGCCAGTCAACTAGTTGTCCATCTTGCCAAATGAAACCATCACGATCAGCCAAATTCATGCCACAAACTCCAATTTCTCACAATTATTCACTATCCAGTGCAAAGTCTGCACTTGGATCAATCAGTCTTTGCCATAACTTGCAAACGGTCATTCGGGTATCGTGCCAGTCGCTTGCAGACACTTGCATGGATTGATTTGCAAGGGCTAAGCGATGGCTCTCGGCGCGTTCACGGAGATAAGCTTGAATCAGAGCAGTCGCATCGTTGCTGGATAAGCAACCTGATTTTGCGGCATCCTCAAGAATTCGTACATTGTCGGAGAAATGGGCGAGATCTTTATTCGTCCCACTCCAAGCCAACACCGCATACTGTGCCATAAATTCGATGTCTACGATACCACCTGCATCTTGTTTTAAATGAAAAATACCATCTTTTTTTTGATCGGCGGAAGAACCCAGATGCTCCTTCATTTTCTGACGCATTTTCAGTACTTCTGCCCGCACATAATTTTCATCACGGGGTTGAATCAAAATATCCCGGCGCAAGACTTCAAACTTTTTCCGCAAGCTCATTTCACCCGCAATTGGACGGGCTCGCACCAAGGCCTGATGCTCCCATAACCAGGCGCTCTTGAACTGATATTGTTCAAAGGCTTTTAAACTGGTCACTAAAAGCCCAGCTTCGCCCGATGGACGCAAGCGGGTATCGACCTCATATACACGTCCATCCAGAGTTTGCGTGGTCATCAGTGACATGAATTTTTGTGCCACGCGCATGGCAAACTCAAAGCCACTGATCGGCTTGAGTCCATCTGTATCGGCCTGTTCACCCATGTAGTGAATAAACACCAGATCCAGATCCGAACCATAACCCAGTTCAATTCCACCGACTTTACCATAACCAATGACTGCAAAAGCCGTATGCTCAACTGAACAGCGCTGCCCTTCAGCATCCAGTGGAAAACCATGCTTTTTCGCAACAATCTGATAAGCCAGATGCAGCGCTGCATTCACCGATACTTCAGCAATATCGGTCAAAGCATCGGAAACTTTCATCAGCGGGCTTTCTGCCAGCACATCACTGGCGGCAACAGCCAGGACATTGGACTTTTTAAACAGGCGCAAGACCCGCATCTGGTCTTCGACCTGATCAATTTCAATCCGTAAAAGTTGCTGGCGCAAGGAATCTTCCAGATCCTGACGTTTTGGCAATTCAAAATCCATCGACAGGAATTCATCCAGTAGCACCGGATAATGGGTCAGTTCTTCACAAATCCAGGGGCTGACCGTGGCCATCTTCACCAGTCGCTGCAACGCCCCTTTACTCTCAATTAACATCACCAGATATACCGTACGGCGCATCACTGATTCAACTAGGGGCATTAAGCGTACCAACGCCACCTGAGGATCATTTGACTGTAAAACGGCTTCAATTAAATGCGGCCAAAAGGTTTTTAAACGTTGTACCGCCTTTGCCGGTAATTTTTTTAAGGCATGCCCATTCCAAAACTCATAAACGAGATTTTTCGCATTCTCATCCAACACCTCTTTGAGTTTCTTTTCCAGCTGTGAAAAACTTTCAACCAAGGTATCTGGACCATTTTCCTTAATTAAATGATCAAACTGATACATCACCTTGTCACGTTTCTCATTGAGATATGCCATAAAGCTGTCCCAATCAGCAAAACCAAGCGTGTCCGTTATACGCGCCCTTAACTCTGGCTCTGTCGGTAGTGATTGCGTTTGCTGATCATTCAGTGCCTGAATCGCGTGTTCGACCCGACGCAGGAACAAATAGGCATCTTCCAGATCCTGTACCGCCTGTTCATCCAGCAACTCGGCATCATCCAGATGATTCAGATTCACCAGACATTGCCGATCCTGCAATTCAAGTTTGGCCCCGCCATAAATCAACTGAAAGACCTGCACGATAAATTCGACTTCGCGAATGCCACCGGCTCCGAGCTTGATATCATCTTCTATATTCCGGCGTTGTACTTCACGCTCGATCATGGCTTTCATTTCGCGCATGGCTTCAAAAGCGCTGTAATCGACGTACTTGCGGAATACAAATGGACGAGTCATCTCCAGCAGCTCATCGCCTTCCAGGCTTGGATTGACAATCCGTGCTTTAATCCAGGCATAACGCTCCCATTCACGCCCATGCTGGCTCAGATATTTTTCCAAGGCCGCATGGCTAATGGCCAGTGCCGAACCATCGCCCCAGGGACGCAGGCGCATATCCACCCGGAATACAAAACCATCCGCCGTGATCTGATCCAGCAAATGAATCAGTTTTTGTCCCCACAGGATGCAAAACTGCTGCACATCAATACATTTACGCCCATCGCTTTCACCCTGTTCGTCGAAGGCAAAAATCAGGTCAATATCACTGGAAAGATTGAGTTCTTGGGCGCCGAGTTTCCCCATGGCGATGACAATCAGATCCTGAACTTTTCCATTATAACCAATCGGCTGACCATACTTGGCAGCGACCGGAATACGGGCAAAATTTTTCGCTGCACAGATGCAGGCATCGGCAAAATCGGAGAGTTCTTGGGTGAGGGTAATGACATCGGTGAGTTGATTGGCATCCTGCCAGATCCAACGAAACATCAATCGAGCCCGCAAAATACGCATTGCGCGCATCCACGTTGCTTCATCGCTTATATTTAGGATGCAGTGCTGCACCAGCTGATCAATATATTCCCGACTGAGTGAGCCTTGAAACTGGTCAATTGCATAATCCTGTTCCAGTAGACTCTGGTGATTGGCCAATACCTGTTCGGCATATTGGCTGGCTCTTAAGGTTTTCTGCAATTGTGCCGCATTCATCACTCAACTCTTCCCCTGAAACATTCTGCTTAGTTATAGCAGGAGTTTTGTCTCAGTGGGAATGTTTTAGTTTGAAATTTACCTTTTAAGATTGCTCGATATGTACATCTTCAAGCACCAGTGCCTGATGATCATTGGTGACCATCGGTAAATGCACGGTAAAGGTCGTACCCCGACCCTCTTTGGAATCTACAGCAATTTGACCATGGTTCAGGTCAATAAAGCGCTTGCAGAGTACCAGACCCAAACCTACCCCTTTCTCTTCAGCTGTGCCTCTGACACTCACACCCAAAGTCGGTTTAAACAGATTCTGCATCTGTTCTTCGGTCATGCCCAGGCCAGTATCCTGAATCGTAATCTTGACCTGCTCGCCTTCCATCTCTGCAGCTAAAATCACTTTACCGCCTTGATTCACCGGGGTGAATTTAAGCGCATTCGACACCAGGTTCTGCAAGACAGAGGTAATCATGTTGATATCCGCATGTACCTTGATGTCTTCAGGAATATTATCAACCAGTTCAATTTTTTTATTTAAGGCCAGACTTTTCAGCACACGGCACACAATATTACTGGATTGTTTCAATTCATAATTAATCGGATGATAAACAAAGCGTCCACCCTCTGCCATCGCCCAAGTCAGCAGGCTTTCCAGCAGGTTATAGGTCGATTGTGCATTATCATATAAATAATCCGCGATGCTCTGGATACTGGATTCGTCCAGAGTGTCACGCTCCTGCGCTAGCACTTCGGAAAAGCCCAGTAAACCATGAAATGGTGCACGCAAGTCATGCGCAATAATCTGGAAAAATTTGGTTTTACTGAAGTTGAGTGCGCATTGCTGTTCATATAATTCTTTCAGTTCAGTATGTTCTTGATTGAGCTGAATTCGAATCACTAAACTTTCAGCAAATTGTTTAATAGTGGCAATATCATCCTGATCAAACCCTTCAGTCTGATCATCAAAGAAAATGACCTGTCCAAAAGACACACCGCTACTTGATTTTAAATTAAAGGCGACTAATCTCTGATGCGCTACACCGAGATCTTTCACATAATTTGACAGTTCTGTATAAGCAGGATGCATCTGGTCAATGACATCTGACTGTTGCAGATACGCAGGCAGATTCACGTTCTGCGGGGCGTGCAAGGCCCGAAAACCGCGCGGACAGCTGTACCAGATATAGGGTTCCGTGTGGAAGCCGATAATACTGGTTTTAACGTTTAAAAGTTTACGGGCGATCTTACAAAAGGTGTCTAATAGGTTGTTGGAGGTATAGACACCTAAAATGAGAGATATACGGCACGAGCTTAATTGCTCCGTATTCTGACCGACCTCTAGCAGTTTTAGTTCCATGTTTGCCTCTCTGAATGTTTATGGAATATAGAAAACACTGCCGACCAAATTCATACAATCAATAACAAAGATTCTATATTTACTTAACGATGAAAACTCACCTCTAGGTTAAAGGATTTGTTAACCTGTTTCTATCCAGATACATTCTTAACCGCAAAGCACTGATATTTAATTGATTAAGAATAACTTGAAAATTTACTATTCGAAAAAAATCTACATAAGTATTTGAAATTAATATATCTCACCTAAAATAAGTATCTTTATTTGTATTTACTGTAACACAGTACTGAATAAAAAATACCCACCATCGCTTTTTACTCTATTTAGAGTAAAAGCTAATGATTTTTCAATTATATAGCTTGACCTTATGATTAAAAATAAATTTTATATCAGGCTTCATCTATTTAATAACACTCAGAATTATTTTTTAATTTTTTAAAAATATCTTAACAATTCCAGTCTACGAAATATCTAAATATCAGGATTCTGATTAAAAATAAGCCAAAAAAGCCACTGAGAATTGTAAAGATTTTACATTCATTAACAAATTAATTGCAGAAATTTTGTATTTTTTATCATCAATGTAGTTTTAGAAGCTGAAATAGTAATATTAAGATAGAACACTTATAGACTATGCATGTCCAAGTCAAACCAATCGGTTCAAAACAGCTATAAAAAAGCGGCCTAAAAAGACCGCCTTTTTACAGGGCTGCTTAATTGTCAGAAATCAAGGCCACTTGCTGTACATAGTTAAACAGCTTTAATTTAGAAGCGTTCACTTCTTCTTCAGGTGCTTGATTCTTTAAATCACGATGTACCCGAAGATAATGTTGACGTAAGGTATGACGCTCTGTCGCATTATAGGTTTTGGTAAATTCATTGATGGCTGGATCACCATCTTTAACAATTCGATCCACCCAACGCTGTAATTGAGCTGTCTTTTTAAGACCTTGTTTGGGTGTTAAATAAGACAAAATCACCGTTTCATTTTCATTACGTAATAATTTACCAATCCGTGAAAATTGACGACGACGTGCTTCATGTGAACTAATTGCCTGCACATCAAGCAAGGCGTCAATCAAACGCTCATCTACGGGTAGGTTTTTAATTTGTTTAGCGCTCAGCTCTGCAAGCTGCGCACCCAAAGCAGCCATACGCTGGACTGCTTTTTTCTGTTCGGTCTTACTTGCGCGTCCCTCTAAAGAATCAAAATCTTCTTCAGTTAAACTGTTCGGTCGACGTGCCACGATTAATCTGCCTCATAAAATTTTGCTGCAAATAGTGCCTGAATTTCAGATAAGGCTTTGTCCTCGTCTGCTCCTTCAATCACCAAGCGTAAAGTTGTTCCTTTGCCCGCACCGAGCATCAGCAAGGACATGATATTTTTTGCATCTACCAGTTTATCCGCTTTGCCAATCTGGATACTGGAACGAAATTTGGTGGTAACTTCTATCAGTTTACCAGATGCGCGTGCATGTAAACCCAGTTTATTAATTACGTCAACTGTCGTATCAATCATGACCAGTGCTTCATTTCTCGATGGAGGACTTGAATAGACCATTTTGCCTCAAGGGCTTTTTTTAGTCTATCCACAATATAAACAGAACGATGCTGACCACCGGTACAGCCAATCGACACGGTCATATAATGACGATGCCCTTCGGCAAAGGTCGGCAACCACTTGTCCAGAAAATGATACAGATCATTGAACATGTCCTCGACCTGATCGCTCTTTTGTAAAAACGCCTGCACCGGCTGATCTAGCCCTGAAAATTTGCGCAGTTCCAGTTCCCAATGCGGATTTGGCAAATGCCGGACATCAAAGACATAATCGGCATCCAGTGGAATGCCATGCTTATAACCAAAGGATTGCAGAATCAGGATCAGGTTATCGGCCTGTCCGAGCTTGGACAATAAGGTATGTTTCAGGTCATGTACGCTTTTATCGGTAGTATCGATATGAACTGTAGAACGCAACTGAATCGGCATCAACAGGATTTTTTCTTCCTGAATGCATTGATTCAGACTTTTAAAGCGTGACGCCAGAGGATGCGGCCGACGCGAAGCACTAAAGCGGGCAATCAGCTCCTGATCCTGCGTGGTCAGATAGATAATATCGACCGAACCATGCTGTTGCAGCTGCTCAAATACATGATCAAATTCTTGTAAATCTGCCCGGGTACTGCGCACATCGACGCCCAGTGCCAGCTGTTCCAGATTATTTTCACTGTCCAGTTTTGCCACGATTTCGGGAAGCAATGCCAAAGGCAGATTATCAATACAGTAATAACCCAGATCTTCAAGCACCTGTAATGCAGATGATTTACCCGAACCAGATTGTCCTGTGACAATTAAAATGCGCTTCATGCATGCTACCCTTTCATCTTAGCCGGCAGTGTATTTAACCTGCAGGTTATCGATCAGACGTGTATTCCCCAGCTTTGCTGCTATAAATAACACAAGATCTTGATTAAACGTATGAATTTTTTGTAATTCTGGAGTGCGGACTTCAACATAATCCACCACAAACCCGGCATCGGTTAAAGTCTGGCGAATCTCCGCCAATACCGTATCCAGCTCCACGCCTGCATGTAATTGCTGTTCAGCTTTTTGCAAGCTTTGATAAATGACCGGTGCGATTGCACGATGCTCTTCGCTTAAATAACCATTGCGCGAACTTAAAGCCAGGCCATCTTCTGCACGGGCAATCGGCACACCAATCACTTCCAGTGGAATATTCAGGTCTTGTACAAACTGACGAATCACCGCCAATTGCTGATAATCTTTCTGGCCAAAGAAGGCGTAATTCGGCTGTACGATATTAAACAATTTAGTGACTACCACCGCCACGCCATCAAAATGGCCAGGACGCTGCAAACCGCATAAATCATTGGTAATGTCAGAAACACTAATATTGGTCAGACGAGGTTTTTTACCATACATTTGCTCAACCGTCGGCGCAAACACGATGTCACAACCAACTTCTGCCAAAAGCTGCTGGTCCTGCTCAAGCGTGCGCGGATAGCTGTCAAAATCTTCATTGGGTCCAAACTGGATTGGATTGACAAAGATACTGACCACCACTACATCACACAACTTACGCGCTTCACGCACCAGATTTAAATGTCCCTGATGCAGATTGCCCATAGTCGGCACAAAACCGATAATCTTGCGATTGGTACGCGCCGGATTTAATGATGCCGCTAAGCCCTGAATGGTGGTTTCTGTTTTCATCTTACAATTCAACCTGAAAAGTTTGTTCTGGTGCCGGGAAAGATCCATCTAAAACTGCAGCATGGTATGCTTTAAAAGCATCCAGAATGGCTGTCGCACCCGATTGTTCTTGCATAAAATTACGTACAAATTTTGCAGTATGTCCAAAAGTCAAACCGAGCATGTCCTGAACCACCAATACCTGTCCGTCAGTAGCTGCACCTGCACCAATGCCAATGACCGGAATCTGCGGAAACAGTTCGGTGATTTCCTGGCCAAGCTGTGCTGGTACACATTCAAGTAGCAATAGTGCAGCACCCGCCTCGACCACTGCCTTACAGTCCGCAATGAGCTGATCGGCCGCTTCACGGGTACGGGCTTGTAGTTTATAACCGCCAAAGACATGTACCGACTGCGGAGTAAGACCCAAATGCACACACACCGGAATACCGTTACGGGTCAGCACTTGCACGGTTTCTGCCAACCATGCACCGCCTTCCATCTTGACCATTTGCGCGCCAGCCTGCATCACGGTTTTCGAACTTTGCAAGGCATCATTCAAGGTAGCATAGCTCATAAATGGCAAGTCAGTCATGATAAAGGCATGCTGGTTACCACGGCGTACCGCAGCCGTATGATAGGCCATATCTGCAACCGTGACCGGCAAAGTCGAATCACGCCCCTGAATTGACATTCCCAGAGAATCGCCAATTAAAATGCTGTCCACTTCGGCAATTTCCATGGCTTTGGCCATACTGGCATCATAGCAAGTCAGACATGAAAATTTGCGTCCATCTGCTTTAAAGCGTCTTAAATCACTCAGACTGACCATGAAAATGTTCCTCTATGCTTGAAAATTCTGACGAAGCTACCATCACTTAAAAATTAAATATTTGCCCAGTTGCTGTCGTCGAGTACCGTGAGGGTCGACTGTTTGACGATGTCCAGGTCTTTTAATCTGTGTCCATGAACCTGTATTTCAGGATCAATATCCAGAAGTGGAATCAGGACAAAATCACGCTCTAATACCCCGACATGCGGCACAGTTAAGCGTTCATTTTGAATGTGCTCATTACCATAGAGCAGCAAGTCCAGATCCAGCGTACGTTCGCCCCAATGACGTAAACGTACCCGACCAGCGTCCTGCTCAAAAGCTTGCAGGCGATCCAGCAAGCCTAAAGCTGCCAGATCGGTATTTAACTGCACAACTGCATTCAGATAGTTTGGCTGATCCTGTGGCCCCATCGGTGGACTTTGATACAGATGCGAAGTTTTCACCTGCCCCAATGTCGCCAGTTTCTGTACAGCTTCTGCCAGAATCTGGCGTGAATCGCCCAGGTTACTGCCCAGACTAATATACGTCACGATCATTGTGTTGGCCCAAACACCACTTGGCTCAGATCACGTTTCACCCGTTTACGTTTCATAATCGGATGATCTGCACCAATTTCTCCTCTGGCACTGGCTGCCACATGCGATAGAGGTTTCACCTTGTCTTCAAACTTGGCTTTACGCACCCGACGGTTGCGTGGTTCAGGCTCATTCACCAACGGCTCAATCTCGGCAAGATCTTGCTGCTGGGTCAGCTTCTGTTCCAGATGCTCTTCTTGACTCGCCTTGCGACGGCTCTTGGCACGCTGACGGTTATACTGGCTAATGGCCCGTTCTTTCTCGTCACCGCTCATTTGCTGGTAGGCATCCCACCAGCTACCCATACCTTGTGCAGTCGCATCACCTGATTTTTCACGCAGCAGCAAAAAGTCAAAGCCGGCACGGAAACGCGCGTGGCTGGACAAAGCCTCGATTTGCTGTGGTTTTGGATTCAACAAACGGGTTTGCATTTCCCAGACTTCACGAATAAAGGTTTCCGCAAAGCGTGGAATAATAGTGCGAGTCGCCTGACGTTTTAACACATCCAGACCGGCTTGGGCACGGACTTCGGCCGCTACCACGCCTTTATTCAAATAAAATTCACAACGCTCGAGGAATGGCTGCCATAACAATACCGCATAGAAAAATGCCGGGTTGATGGTCTTGCCAATCGAAATACGCTGATCGGTATTTTTCGCAGCACGTTCCATAAACGGCGTAATTTCAGGCTTGATATCTGCAAATAACTGCTGCCAGATCCCGAAATCGATCAGCATGGGCAAGACACGATTCAGGTGTCCCATGGTGAACAGCTTCTGTGATTCATCATAAAGTCGATGTGGAGAAACATCACGCAGCAACTGGGTCATTTCCGGCGTAAAGACATCCAGAATCACTTCATCAATATTAAAGTTCAGCTTGGCGGCAAAACGTAAGGTTCGCAGCATCCGCACCGGATCTTCTTCAAATCTTAAAGCCGGATCACCAAGTAAGCGTAAGGTTTTGCTGTGGATATCATCCACTGCATTACAGAAATCCAGCACAATACCTTTACGCGGCTGGTAGTACATTGCATTGATGGAAAAATCACGACGGGCAAAATCCTGCTCGATGCTGCCCCAATTGTTGTCACGCAGAATCATCCCCGCGGCCGAGGTCACTGCTTTTTTTGGTGGTGCACGGAAGGTTGCCACTTCAACCAGTTCCCGCCCTGAATAGACATGCGCCAGTTCGAAACGCCGTCCGATAATTCGACAACGCCGTCCGAAAACTTCCTTGACCTGAGCCGGAGTGGCATTGGTGACTGCATCGAAATCTTTAGGATTCAAACCTAACATCAGATCTCGAACACCACCACCCACGATATAAGCTTCATAGCCTGCCTTGTTTAAGGCATCAATCACATCGAGAATATAAGAAGGTAATTGAGCGGTTGATAAACCACATTTTGACGCGCGCAAAGTTTGCAAAAGACGCTGTCTCCTACGTCTGAACGTAAAATTCTAAGATGACGCTAATCATATCGCTTACACGACTAAAGGGCAATTTGATTATGTCAATCCTGCGAGTCAAATCAATCAGCTAGTCATGATCCATGCTGTCGCCTTACAAGGCCAGTCTGGCCTTGTTTTTGGCAAATAATGCCGGCCCAATACCTTTGACTAGCTGGATCTCTTCAATGCTTTTGAATTTTCCGTTTTTTTGCCGATGTTCAATAATGGCTTCAGCCTTTTTTTGACCAATACCATTTAGCTGCTGTAATTGCTCCACAGTTGCATTATTCAAACTGATTTTATCAGCAGCAGAAGATGCCGATAATGCAGGCTTCGCCAGATAGTGATTGCTTTCTGATGAAGCCGTAGCGGCAGCTTTTTTCTTCAGGCGGGCGTCGTGTTGTTGTTGCTGGGTCTTCCATTCCATATAATCGGTCGCAGTCGCATGCGCAGTTCCGATAGAAATAAAGCCCAGCCAGCAACTCAGAAGAAAGTTAATCCACGTCGGACCGATTCGATAAGGTATTTTTTTCATGTGCTGCTCTTTGTTTTAATTCTAATTTAGCCTGTTCCCAGAGCTGATCAAGTTCAGCCAGTGACAGTTTTTCCAAGTCTAATTGTTGTAATTGTGCCTGATCTTCCATCAAGGCAAAGCGGGTCCGGAATTTATGGATCGTCCCCAATAATGCCATCTCGCTGGAAATGCCAAGTTTACGACCAACATTCACCAGAGAAAATAAGCAGTCGCCAAATTCTTCCTGTATTTCATCGGAATCTTCTCCAGCTACCGCTTCTTTTAATTCAGCCAGCTCTTCTTCCAGCTTGGCATAAGCACCCGCCATATCAGGAAAATCAAAACCGATTTTGGCGACATTTTTTTGAATTTCATCGGCCTGCACCAAAGCCGGTGCATATTTAATATCATCCAGACGTGAACGCGGCTTGCCCTGCTTTTCTTGCTGTTTGATTTCTTTCCATAGCTCAGACACATCTTCTGGGCTGAGCTGCGCAAACTGTTCCGCCTGAAATACATGTGGATGACGACGAACCAGTTTATCGGTAATGGCCTGTACGACATCCTGAAAATCGAAAGCCCCCTGCTCGCTATACATTTGCGACTGGAACACCACCTGTAACAGCAAATCACCAAGCTCATCGCGGACATCGTCGACTTTTCCAGAGCGGACTGCTGCTTCGACTTCGTAAGCTTCCTCAATGGCATATTTAGTCAGAGATTCAGGGGTCTGCTGCTGATCCCATGGACATTTTTCACGTAATTCGCGAATGACCTTGAGTAGTTGTTCCATATTCAAAAACCTCTTTTTACCAAATAGTCGCGTCAATCTGCCAGTTTCTTGTTATGCTCAAAAAAAAGACAATAAGGAGATCAGGCACATGCACAGTATATTGATTAGTGGTGCAGCACAAGGAATTGGGGCAGCAACCGCCCAGTTATTTTACCAGCACGGCTATAAAGTCGGTATTTATGATATCAATACAGCACAGGCTGAACAGCTGGCCCAGCAACTGGGCGAACATGCCAAAGCCGGCTTTCTCGATGTGGCCGATTATGCTTCCTGGGAAACAGCCTTGTCTGAATTTTCGGCCTGGGCGGGGAAAATCAATATTCTGGTCAATAATGCCGGGATTTTATATTCAGGCCCTTTTGAAGAAACTGATATTACGGCACATCATCGGACTCTGGATATTAATGTTAAAGGAGTCATGAACGGCTGTCATGCCGCTTTCCCTTATTTAAAAGAGTCTGCATTTGCCCGCATCATTAATCTATCTTCAGCTTCGGCGATTTATGGCCAGGCCGATTTAAGCAGTTATTCCACCAGCAAGTTTGCAGTGCGTGGCCTGACTGAAAGTCTGGATATTGAGTGGCAACCCTATGGGATTCGAGTCTTGGATGTCATGCCACTTTTCGTTAATACGGCCATGGTCAAAGATATGCAGTCAGAAAGTATTAAAAAAATGGGCGTGCATTTAAAAGCAGAAGATGTTGCACGAGATATTCTGAAACTGGCACAGCTCAAAGATTCAATATGGCAGGCAACGCATCATCCGGTCGGATTCAAAAGCCAGTTTTTATTTCATTTATCGCGGATGAGTCCACAATTTGTGAATCGGCTGAGTAATCTGATCATTTCTAGAAAATAAAAAATATTCGGGTTCATTCTGTTTTAGACAGTGTGATGAATCTGGATCACAGGAAATCTCAATCCCTTGCAGGAATCCTCACTTTGCCAGGCCACGGTGAACATGCAGCCAGCAAGCGTATAATTTTGATAGGCATAGACGCCAATCTCTGGATGTTCGCAGCGCCCACCATTTTGCTCAGGATGGATATTGGTATTGAGCTCATTCAGGTTTATCCGGATTCCCAAGCCTGATGCCTTTAACACCGCCTCTTTGGTGGTCCAGACTTTAAACCAGTATTCGGGATCATAAGCCAGCATTTTCCAATATTTTAATTCTTCGGGATGAAAGGCATGTTGTGCCAAGGCTTCAAAACGGACTTTACGATTCAGTTCTTCAATATCAATTCCTAAATTCTGAACTTGCTTGCTCGTGGCCAAGGCGTAGAAATTTTGACTATGACTATGATTAAAACTGAAATCCGGATAGTCATTTAAATAAGGCTTGCCATATTCAGTGGCGGTGAAATCCAGAGATTGGATCGGATGATTGAATTGATCTGACAGCAACTGGTTACGTCGCGCATAAATTGCCAGTTTTCGATTTTTGATTTGCTCTACCCGTGATTCAGGCGGTTTAATCGAAAAGAACTGATCTATTTTTTGTAGATAAATTTGAATATTTCGCGACAATGCAAAGCTCATAGAAACAGATGGACTTTTTCATTTTACGTCGCCAGATAAAAAAAGAAAGCCTGTTCGAAAACAGGCTAGACTCATATTACTTAGATTGAATCAGAAATATCAACTGGTTTTGCTGCTGCAGATTCTGGCGCCTTAAAGTTCAAGCCCGCTTTTTTCATCAATTGCGGATACTCCACCAATGCCATGGTTGCGTTTTTTGCAATTCCAGTCACATCACCTAATAGACCTTTGGCATCCATAAAAGACATACCGCTATCGCTGACACTACGCGGATTACTGAGCATTTGCATAGACACCTGCTTACTATTAAGCACGAGTTCGCGTGCAGACAAGCCCGCAATCGCAAAGTTAGTAAGTGAGTTAACTAGAAGCTGTTTCTGGCTTACACTTAATGCATTAATACGTTCCAGTGTCGCCGCTTCATCCTTTTTTGATGCATCCAGAACATCATTGGTCAATTTGGTAATCTCTTTCTGGATTGCCTCTTTTTCCTTTACGTCCGAGGTAGTTTTCAAGCTGTTTAATTTGGTTTTCAGCTCTTCACTGTCTTTACGTTCAGCAAACAGGGTTGCCAGTGTCGTTCGGCTTTGAATAAACATGGCATTGGTGGCTTGTGCCTGCTTAAGAAAACCCGCCAAATCCAGATTTTGTGAAGATGTGCCTGTTGTCGTTGCAACTGCTTTTGATGCCAGACTACTCAATGTTCCAAGACCGGCATGGCTTTGCGATGCCAATACAGCACTTCCCAAGATCAAGATGCTTGCGATTTTTTTCATAGTATTTCTCCTTATAATTCCTTACTGAACTGCATCGGCCTTTTGCACGATCTGATTTAAAATTTTTGGTAATGCCTTGAACATCTGAATGTTGTACATTTCATGACGATGGGTGATATCAATGCCTTTTAAACTAACTTCTTGCTGTAAACCGACAGCCCCAACACGTTCCTGTTTTGCATTAAAACGCCGCGCGCCACCTGCCAACACCAGAGTGGCATCGCAGCTGGATTTGTCTGCATTGCATTTAATAGAGTCTTCTTGAACCTGAATCTTGAAGGCTGGCTGTAAGCACTCGTCTTTGGGCACATACAGTTTCAAATCTAGCTGTTTTTTAAAGCCGGCATTTTCAGTCATTTTTATAATTGATGTTTCTAAACTGGCCTGCCCTTTAAAACCTGAACCTGTAGCATAAAATGGACGTTTGGACTGACTGGTAAATGCGTGATAAATCAGCGGACCAAATCCATAAAATGGAATCTCTCCGACTTGATCGGTATGCAAGCTTGAACAAAGCACACGGGCAAGTTTTGACTCACCCACAGCAGCATGGCTATCCACCAAGATGCTATCACCCGAACGTACCGGCAGACGGTCATTTCCACTCACAGGAAAATCAAGCTGCGCTTTGACTTTAGTCCCTTGACGCTCAATGACTGTAGCTTCCCAAGTCGGGATTAACACTTGACGCTGAGCAACTTTTTCACGGTTATACACATGAATTTTCATGCCTGTGGTCAAACGCTCGCCTACATCCTGAATCGTGATGGTCTCGCTACCACCACTCGCTACCTGCAAGTCTGAACGGGTAAATTGAATCCCTTTCTGGAATTGCTGACCCAATTTCACCAAAGCATTTTTGAGTGCCACTTCCTTACGCGTATCCAGTGAAAAACCCATTCCTTGTGAAATGGTTTCACTGATTTCATCAGTTGCATGTGCCGAATAAATCACACGCCCAGAACGGTCAATCATTTCAGCAAAGACTTCGCTATGTACTACTTGCTGCTCAGTCATTTTGCCGACTTGCTGCTGATAACCAATTACAGGAATCACATTAATACGAATAAAAAATTCAGGAAGTTCACGCTGATGCTGGGTTTCCTGATTAGTTAAACCCGTCTGCTCACTGATACTCTGTGCGAGCACGCTATAACGTTTGTTGACTGGTGTAAGGGTAAAGGATGCATTTTCTCCGATCGCATCAGAAAAAATCTGCTCAATCAGGTCTTTTGACTCGCCTTGATAAGTCAATACATCCACCACCAAAGCTTTAGGCTTGTTCAGTGCCTGACGGGTATTAGCCGAAATCTTGCTAAACTGGCTCGAATTACCACTCATCAATACAGGCAATGCCACAGCATAATCACTGTCAGCATGGACAACCCGGATTAAATCTCCTGAAGCCGAGCTCAGCTCATCATCTTTGGCAATCCCTTGATTAAAGCCTTTATCCAAAACCATATAAGACTTCCAGCGGTCAATCACCTTGGTCTGCACTTCAGAGACCTTAAATTTCTTCTGTAGATCTTGGGTCAATTGCTGAGTCAAGGTCAGCAAGCTACTTTGAAATTTCTGCTGGACCGCCTGACGGGTTGTAGCCGCCTCGACATCAGTCGACAGCACCTGTATAGGTTGAGATAAGGTAGCGCTATCGGTATAAATCACTTCTCCAGACAAGACATTGGTCAACTTTAAACTTAAAGTGACTGGCAGAAAAATCTCGGCTGTAGACTCCTTTTGCACCACATATTCGCTGGCCCGCAAAACTTCCAGAGAAGCCACATAGCTTCGATGTTTATTCTGTTGGGAAATTGAAGTAACCACCTGATCTTGCAAGGCCTGTTTCAGCTGCTGCTCGAAAGCCTGTACAACTTGAGTACGAATCGTCTCGCTAGATACAGCCTTGCTAAAGTCACAGGAAATCGATGATGCGTTTGCTTCTATATGTTCCACCGATTGACGACAAGGCAGTTCCAGCCCGTAAATTCCCTTCGCCGGAAAAACCTGAATATTGGCCTGTGTACTAGCCGTTCCCATCAGCGCCATGGCAAGCATGGCTTTTTTCATGCTTATTTGCATTGGGTACCACCAATACATAAAGTAATGGTATTCCCTGCTTGCAGGCGTTCTGCATTCGACAGAACAGGATTTACCCGGCGCAATGCTTTGGCAAGTTCAGCACTTAACGGCTTTTCACTCTTATAAGTCATGGTCATCTCGACCAATTTGCCATCCTGGGTACGGATATCGATATTTTCCGCACCATCCATTTCATCTAAGGCCACGTACAGGTCATCCCCTAACCGGCTAGATACGCTACCCGATACACTTTTTACAAAGAGGGTTATTTCCTTACCATACATGCTGCGGTTTTTCGAATAGGCAAGGATTTGCGGGCCGACTTCAGATAGCGTCATTTCACCCAGTTTACGGGCAACATTGGTACGGCAAGTATCTGTCGTTGCAGCCGTGGATGATTCAGTACAGGTATCGCCGCCCATCAGTGTGCCATCATCGACTGAATAAATTTTATAGCTGAGTGCACCATCACAAACAAACTGACCCGTTGCACCTGAACGACCACGGTCATAAATATAAGAGCTACCGACCATAAACCAGTCCGCTTTTTCCTGACGCGCAGCCACTGCAAGTTTTGCCAGTTCTGCATCACTCAGCAATTGTTGAATGGTCATGCTCTTGCCTTTGAGATAACGGCTACGAAATACATCCGAATTCATTAAGCGCAGATCATATTTAGATGCTGCACGGGCAATTGAGGTTAACGTTTGATTTTCACGCTCAGGTGTGGTCGATGGAGTTTGATATTCCACATATTTCACAAAATTTTGAATGTCATTCTGACGTTCCGACTGGCTATAACGTGCTGACTCACTGGCGTTATAGCTTGCTGAAGCAGAAGATTTACCTGAGTTATTATGACTTGATGAACGTGCAGCAACACCGGCTCCTGCACCATAGTAATTACCATAGGCATAGCCTGAAGCCGAAGCTGATTTGCCTTTTGATGAATATGATGAGCTTTCACTAGCTTTTGCACTTTCTTTCGCATCATAGCTGGCCTTTTCATCATAGGCATAGCTCTTATCTGAAAAGTACGACGTAAATTCTTTCACCGGTTTTGAGTTATCTCGCGGTACACCAAAATACTCATCCATTACGATCATGATCGGGCTGGTTCGGCTATTCTTTTTGGATAAACCCAAGTCATTCAAGATCTGGCGAAACTCCTGGTCATCCATTTCAATTGAAATAGAAGTAACCAGTTCATTGTTATTGTTGGTTTGACTACCTCGATTAAATACGTAGCCATTGTCAACTTGTTTCACAATATCTGCCAGATGAGGCTCGGCATCCTGCATGGCTTGAGGGCCATTTATTTTTTTGATTAAAGCAATGACTGCATCAGTTTTTGCATTATTCAATGCCTGATTCCGTGTTCCTACTGGATCTTTTTTCATAATGGGGCTACTGCCCTCACCATTCACTTTGATCATTTCAGCGCACGCAAGGCTGGGCAAGCCCATCATACAGATTAAGGCCAATGCAGTTTTTTTCATGTTCCCCTCACATCACCGCAAATTTAGGCAGTAATTTCTTATGATCTTTCTCAGTCAGTTTTCATTTTTGCGACTGAATTAACAATTTCACACAAATATGATACATATCACATAAATATTAAATTGATACTTATACTAAATAACTATAATTAAAAGAATATTTTATTTTTATTAAATTCAAAATTAAGCCTGATTAAAAAAATATTTTTTATAGGTAATAAAAAAGCCCGCTTTACGCAGGCTTTTTATCCGAAAAATTTAAACTATAGAATTAGCGTTTAAATTTCTTCTCGGCTTTCTTGAACTTCTGTACATAACGACGTTTACGCGCAGCTGCACGCTCATCCACTTGAGACTTACGGCCTTCAAACGGGTTTTCAGAAGTTTTAAACTCGATTTTAATCGGTGTACCTTCAAGCTTGTACACTTTACGGAACACGTTTTCCAGGTAACGACGATAATCCGCAGGAGTTTTATCCACCTTGTTTCCGTGAATCACGATCGTTGGCGGATTTTGTCCACCCATGTGTGCATAACGCATTTTAATACGACGACCCTGAACCATCGGCGGTTGGTGGGCATCTGTCGCATCATTTAAAATCTGGGTGATTTTTGCTGGTGACACTTTCAAACGAGATGAATCATAAGCACGGTGAATCGATGGATAAAGATCACCCACACCCGTTCCATGCAATGCAGAAATCAAATGTACTTTGGCCCATGGAATAAAATCGAAGCGACGCTCTACATCGAGCTTACATTGCTTACGATCATATTCAGTCATGTTATCCCATTTGTTGACTGCAATGACCATGGCACGACCCGCTTCAAGCGCATAGCCAATCAAATGCAAATCTTGCTCAACAATACCATCACGCGCATCAACCACAACAACAATTACGTTGGCATCTTTCATTGCCTGTAAAGTTTTAACAATCGAGAATTTCTCAATCATTTCATCAACTTTACCTTTACGGCGCACCCCTGCAGTATCAATCAGGGTGTATTGACGGCCATCACGCTCGAATGGAATATAAATCGAGTCACGTGTTGTACCCGGCTGGTCAAATGCCACCACACGCTCTTCACCGAGCAAACGGTTCACCAGCGTTGACTTACCGACGTTCGGACGACCAATAATCGCTAAACGCAGACCCGTGTTTTTGTCATGCTCTTCCGGATTTTCATCTTCCGGTACATCAGCAAGTACATCTTCCAGCATCTGCTGAACACCACGACCATGGCTGGCTGCCACTTGTAGCGGCTCGCCCATACCCAGTTTGTAGAATTCAACCAGGGCAGCTTCAGCATGTACGCCATCAACTTTGTTGGCCACCAGAAAGACTTTTTTGCCTAAAGTACGCAATTCACGGGCAATCTGTTCATCAGAAGCCAGCAGTCCGGCACGCGCATCAACCACAAAAATAATGATGTCGGCTTCATGAATAGCAGTCTTGGACTGCTCTGCCATGTACGAGTCAATCCCACCTTCATTTTCGCCAATACCGCCAGTATCGACCACAATGAAAGATTTATTTTGATAAGTTGCATCGCCATATTTACGGTCGCGTGTCAGACCTGCAAAGTCTGCCACCAATGCGTCACGGCTCTTGGTAATCTGGTTGAACAGCGTTGATTTTCCGACGTTCGGACGACCAATGAGCGCAATTACGGGTTTCATAGAGTAACCTTTATTCAATATCAGGCGTCAAAGTGGCCTGAACATCAGAAAGTATAGGAAGATATAAGGGGGAAATACCCTAAATAAAAACACGGGGCATTGATTTTTCAATCACCCCGCGTTCACAAAAATACGGTTGTGGCTAGTTTAGCATAAGGCTCGTTAAAATTAACGGTTCTGCCAAATGCTTAATGCGCCCTTGCGTGTGGAAACATACAGCTGGTTGTCGATGACGCGTAAGCTACGTACTTCCCCAGAGGTTTTCGAACGACCAGTAATCTGTCCGGTACGCGGATCAATCAGGTGCAAGACACCATCCAGATCGCCGACTACAAGATCAGTACCCAGCATCACCGGATTACTTAACTTGCGATTCAGCAACTGGTCATTTTCCCAAAGCGGTTGACCCGAGGTAATTTCAAAGGCTTTGATTTTGCCATCGGTTTGCGCCACAAATACACCATTGCCCACAACTTCTGGACGCTGGATACTGCTGGCATCTTCACTCCAGACCACCTGTTGTGAAGCTAAATCCAGCACAGTCACCTGACCTTGATAACTGGTGGTCACCACAAACTGGCCTGCAACGACCGGTTCCCCGTCAATATCAACCAGACGCTGGATATCAGAACGCCCATCCGACACTGCGACACGACGCTGTAATTTTGGCACACCGCTTAAGGCATCCAGTGCATAGATATAAGCATTGGAAGATGCAATCAGTACATTACGAGCATCTAATGCAACAGGTGCAGCCATGCCACGCAGGCTGAATTGTACATTAGGTAAGTTATAAGTCCAAACTTGCGCACCCGTCGCAATTTCATGCGCATATACGGTGCCGTCATTGCTGACACTAATGACCCGCCCTGCATGAATCAGTGAAGGCGCCAGTAAAGCACCCGTCAATTGCGCAGTCCATTTCTGCTCGCCGGTTTGTTGATCTAGCGCAAACAGCTGACCTTTCTGGTTGCCGACGACAACAAGACCTTCGGCAGCTTCAACGCCAGAACTTAAATTGTCTTTGCTGACTTTCTTCTGCCACAGACGCTGTTTGCCTTTAAATGCAGACACTTCGCCTTTCGGGTCAATCGCAAAGACCACGCCATTGTCTGCATCCAGACGTAAACGCAACGGATCAGCAGCATCTGTTGACGCCACACTGGTGGAAAATACAGGGACCAGGGTTTTGGCTTGGGTCAGTTTTGGAAGTGGATTCGGTTTTACTTCTGGAACTTTAGTGGTTTTACCTGCACAGCCAGCCAGTGCAAGCGTTAAAACAGTCAAGGCACAGGTAATTTTGTATTTTCTATTCATGCAGCTTCTTCCGCTTGTGTTTCTATAATTGGGCGTTCGATTTCTGGATCATCGACTAACACGCCTACGCTTTCGAGCTTAATTTGTAAAATCTGACGTTCTTCTTTACGTTCAATCAAAGCATCCCATGCACTTTGATATACTTTTTTCGCATTTTCAATATCATTTTTGGCAACATAGATATCGCCACGTGCTTCATCGGCAGTTGCTTTAAATGCAGCTTCAGTCACTGCTTCTAAAGTTTTCAATGCAGCATCATATTTTTTCTGTGCCAGTTGCGCATAGGCCATACGAAGTTTAACCACCTGAACCAGGCCTTTATCATCTACTTTCGAGTTTTCAACTTTCTGTAGTGCTTTCTCGGCCGCAGCATAATCTTCTTTGTCATAAGCCAGTTTCGCCATGACTAACTGGGTTTGAATCGCCTGAGCTGAGTCAGGCGCTTCCTTGACAATTTTGTCCGCAGTTTCAGACAGCTTGGCAAAACCATCACCTTTCGATGCCTGTGCATCATCCATCAACTGCTGAACCTTGGCAGTGTGCATTTGCGACTCTGCCAGGTTTTTCTTCTGCCAATATTCCCATCCAAAAAAGGCAATCAGCGCAATTAAAATCCCGGTAATCATCGAAGAACCATATTTCTTCGTAAAGGATTTTAAGCTTTCAAACTGTTCATCACCACTCATTGCGCTCATGAGATTACCCTTTTCCTAATGTTTTATCGATTATTTTGAAGAAATTTTAGTACTAAAAAATGCAACGAAGTCCGTAAATGGTACATTCGATTGCTCTGCGGTTGCCAGCTCTTTCACAGTAAACGCCTGAGCTTCCAGTTCACGTTCACCCAAAATCGCCGCATACAAAGCACCGGCTTGATCAGCCTTTTTCATTTGCGATTTCATTGAACCCTGTGAGCCTACTTTCAGACGAACCTGACTGCCTGCTGCTTCAAGCTGATCACGGATCTGCTCCGCAATGACCAAAGCTTTACCTTGAGAAGCCGGTTCAGCCACCAGGAATACTTCACAATCACGTGCCCGGGTATTGTCTTCAACCTGTTCAAGCAGAAGCAATAAACGCTCGATCCCCATAGCAAAACCGACCGCAGGGACAGACTGATCTGCCTTTCCTTTAAGTTGACCCACTAGACCGTCATAACGGCCACCGGCACAAACTGTACCTTGTGAACCCAAGTGAGTTGTGGTCCATTCAAAAACAGTTTTGTTGTAGTAATCCAGACCACGTACCAGTTTTTGATTGATCACGAAGCTTACGCCTGCATCAGTCAAATACTGCTGTAACTGGGCAAAATGCGCCAGCGTTTCTTCACCCATAAAATCATGAAGTTTCGGTGCATTTTCCAAGATGCTTTGTGTTTTGGCATCTTTAGAATCCAGAATACGCAATGGATTCGTGGTCAGACGGCGCTGAGAATCTTCATCCAGATCCGCTTTATGCGACTCCAGGAATTCAACCAGTGCCGCACGATATGCTGCACGCTCATCCGACTCACCGAGTGTATTTAACTCAAGCTGAACCTTGTCTGCTACACCCATACGTTTCCACAGACGCGCCGTCATCAAAATCAGTTCTGCGTCCATGTCCGGAGTCGCAACACCAAAAGTTTCCACACCAAACTGGTGGAACTGACGGTAGCGGCCTTTTTGCGGTTTTTCATAACGGAACATTGGGCCGATATACCAGACGCGAGGCGTCGCACCACGCAGCAGATTATGCTCCAGCATGGCACGTACACAACCCGCCGTTCCTTCAGGACGCAGCGTCAACGACTCAGGCGGATTCCCCTTGTCGAGGAAGGTATACATTTCTTTTTCAACGATATCGGTTGCATCACCGATCGAACGTTTAAACAGGTTAGTCTGTTCTACGATAGGCAAACGAATTTGTTGATAGCCATAGGCATCCATCAAACCAGATAGATGCTGTTCAAGACGTCTCCAAGCTGGGGTTTGCGTTGGGAGAATGTCATTAAAACCTTTGATTGCGACGATTGAACTCATGATCTACTCAGGAAAACTTGTACGAATAATTTCTTTAGATTTAGCTTCTTCAAGCTCGGAAACACGTTGACGAACCATGGTTTCGATCTCATCAACCAATTGATTCGTGTCAATTAAATGGCTCTTTTCACCATTACGGTACACTAGTGAACGCGGACTTGCACCCACGACACCAATATCCGCTTCTTTAGCTTCGCCCGGCCCATTGACCTTACAGCCAATGACAGAGACATCCATTGGGGTACGAATATCTTCTAAACGCTCTTCAAGTTGCTGCATCACTGAAATCACATTAAATTCCTGACGTGAACAGCTTGGGCAAGCAATGAAGTTAATCCCATTGGAGCGCAGACCCAGCGATTTCAGAATATCGAAACCAATTTTAATTTCTTCTTCAGGCTCGGCAGCTAAGGAAATACGCATGGTATCGCCAATACCTTCCATCAGCAGGCCGCCCAAAGCGATCGCAGATTTAACCGAACCGGTACGGTAAATACCCGCTTCTGTGACACCCAAATGCAGCGGATTATCAATTTGCTGTGACAGCAAACGATACGCATCCATGGTCAGGAACACATTCGAGGCTTTGACTGAAATTTTGAATTCCTGGAAATCCAGACGGTCTAGAATATCGATATGGCGCATCGCAGATTCAAGCAAAGCCTGACCAGTCGGCTCGCCATATTTCTTTTGAATATCTTTTTCCAGTGAGCCGGCATTCACCCCGATCCGCATGGAAATATCGTTATGACGTGCTGCAGCCACCACTTCACGGATTTTCGCTTCCGAACCGATATTGCCCGGGTTAATCCGCAGGCAGTCTGCACCCAAATCGGCAACTGCCAAAGCAATTTTATAATCGAAGTGAATATCCGCCACCAAAGGTACATTGACCTGCTTGCGAATTTCACCAAATGCCGCCGCGGCTTCCATGGTAGGCACAGAAACCCGCATGATGTCTGCACCAGCATCGACGCAGCGCTGGATCTGAGCAACTGTAGCTGCCACATCACAAGTTTCAGTATTGGTCATGGACTGGATACTGATTGGTGCATCACCACCCACATAAACTGAACCCACACGAATTTTACGTGTTGGACGACGTTTAATTGGATTTACGATCATCGTTCTGCTCTACTCTTGATCTGTTAAGGTGATAAACGGAATTCTGCTTTTCCGTTCACAGTGTAGGGTGACAATGAAATATTTTCATTATTTAAACTGAGTGATACAGCCGATGCATCATCCAGACGAATCTGGAATGGCGCTTCACCATTCAGCTGCAAGCTCGATGCCTGACGGCCAGTTGCCAGAATATTACCCGCCGAGTCGACAATATGCACCGAAGTCGGACGCTTAAAATCAAGTTTCAGCTGATCACCGGAAAGTGCGGCACCTGTATCCAGATTCAGAATCTCGACATTAGAAGCGCCTACTCCAGAGACTTCACTGCTATTTTGTGAATTACTGCTCGACCAATTCTGAATCATGGCAAACAGTGCGCCCAAAATCAGCAAAAGTACCAACGTAATAAAAATGCGCTTTAACCACTTACGATTGCGGTCACGCTTGGAACCTGGCAATTTCCCCATAATTTTGATAGGAGAATTGTTCAGGGCATGATTCGGCAGCAGCCCGGTATCATTGGTATAAATTTCATCAAAACGCTGAATAATACTAGACGCATCTACACCCAGAAATTTGGCATAAGTCCGGTAATAACCTTTAATAAAGGTCGCTTCAGGCAAAGACTTATATTCATCCTGTTCCAGTGCAGTCAGGGTTTTGACCGGAATATTCAGCTCTTTCACTACATCTTCCAGATTGCGCTGCTGATTGATGCGAATCTGGCGCAAGTACTCGCCCGGACGTTGAATATTTCCTAACGCATTTGGAGCTACGCTCGAATGATTCGATGGTGAATTAGGATTTACTTCCATACGGCCTCAGTACTGTACTGTAATTGCAAATAACGTTGGTATTCCTGGCTTTCAGGAAAAAGTGCACGTAACTGGTTGACCAATACCTGCATACCCAACTGATCACCTCCGGCACGCGCAGTGCGAATGCCAATCCAGAGTGCACGGGCACCCTGATTTTTCTGCCCCACACCACGCACAAACTGTTGATACATTTGTGTCGCCGCCGGGAACTGCTGGTTCAAATAAAATATTTCTGCCAACTCTAACATTGAAATATAAGAATCGCGATTGGCTTGCAGCGCCTGTTTGAATGATTTTTCAGCATTTGCTGTATCACCCAGTTTCAGGTAAATCCGCCCCATATTTTCCAGTGCGCGGAATCGCTGATCATAACCCAACGTGGCACCAGCAATTTGAAACTGCTCGATCGCATCATTATAGCGTTCAAGCTGATATAAATAAGTGCCGTAATTATTTCGTGCCTGCGCATTTTTCGGGTCTGCCGAAATCGCGCGCTTGAAATAATGATCTGCTTTTTCGAGATTAAGCTTACTACCTTCCTGTTGCAGTAGCACGCCCATCATCATATTTGCTTGAGAATCACGCGGAGTAGTCTCAAGGGCCTGATCCAGCGCACGTTTGGCTGCATCCAGGTCACCCGTTCTCAGATATTCTACCGCCAATTGGGTACGGACTTTGGTGGCCTTTTCAGGGTCTTTCTGACCCAGATCTGGCGTCTGACACGCGACTAAAACCAAAGACACACATACTGTTGAAATCAAAGCAAACTTTGATGTTAGATTTCTCAACTGGCGACCTCTTATTATCCTTGTGAGCGCATGATCTCATTCGATTGCGCAATTTTCTTTTTCCACTGTTCCGCACGACGGGTGCGGTCAGCGACTTGTCCGACTAACTGTCCACACGCAGCATCAATGTCATCACCGCGTGTCTGACGAATCGTACACACAAAACCGGCATCAGACAAAGTTTTTTGGAAAGAAATAATCCGGTTGCGGCTTGAGCGGCCATATGGCGCATGCGGGAACGGATTAAAAGGAATCAAATTAATCTTGCTTGGCAAATTCTTCAACAGCTTAATCATTTGCTGGGCATGTTCAGGATGGTCATTAACACCATCTAACATCACATATTCAATCGTCACGTGTTTACGTGAACTTTCATTCCCATCTTTAGCAATATAACGCTGACATGCAGCAATCAATTGCTCTAACGGATATTTTTTATTAATTGGAACCAATTCATTACGCAATTCATCATTTGGCGCATGTAAAGAAATAGCCAGCGCCACATCAATATCTTTGACCATCTGATCGATTTTCGGCACCACACCAGAAGTTGATAAAGTCACACGACGTTTTGACATGCCATATGCAAAGTCATCCAGCATAATGCGCATTGAATTCAATACTGCATCGTAGTTGAGCAATGGCTCGCCCATGCCCATCATCACCACGTTGGTCACTGAACGCTCACGCTCAAGCACGGGCATATCTTCCATATAGGAATAGTTTGCCATCCACAGCTGACCGATAATTTCGGCTTGAGTCAAATCACGCTGGAAACCCTGTTTACCGGTTGAGCAGAATGAACAGTCCAGTGCACAGCCCACTTGTGAAGAAATACACAAAGTGCGACGTAAACCACTACGATGTTCTGCCGGAATCAGTACCGTTTCGACGAGGGAACCTTCACCGTCGCCAACACGGAATACCCATTTACGAGTTCCATCTTTGGAATAGTTTTTATGCACCACTTCCGGTGCTTTAATTTCACAAATTTTTTCCAGTTTTTCACGCAGCTTCCCTGAAATATTGGTCATTTCAGCAAAATCAGTCACAAAAAATTGGTGAATCCATTTCATCACCTGCCCGGCACGAAACTTCTTCTCACCCATGTCCTCAAAGAATTTTTCCATTTGCGGACGTGACATGCCAAGTAAATTCACTTTCTCGACAGTATTTGCCTGTGCTGGAGCGGATGGAGTGTGTTGCTGTGGCTCAGAAACTGCTGATACAGCGACTGCTTCAGTACTCATGTGTATTACCTAAACCATGTCTAAAGATGAAAGGAGAAGCTCAATATGTGAGCAAAGAATTATTCAGAGAATAAAAAAACCAGATAAGTATAATAACACTTATCTGGCTTGAATACTGCGAATTAACGAGTACGTGGAGCAATCTCAGTTTGAGCGAAGAAGTAGTTAACTTCACGATCAGCAGATGCTACAGAGTCAGAACCGTGAGCAGCGTTTTCATCGATGCTTACAGCGAAATCTGCACGGATAGTACCAGGAGCAGCTTCTTTAGGATTCGTCGCGCCAAGGATGTCACGGTGAGCAAGAACAGCATTTTCGCCTTCAAGAACTGAAACAACCACTGGACCAGAAGTCATGAATGCAACTAGGTCAGCAAAGAAACCACGTTCTTTGTGCTCAGCATAGAAGCCTTCAGCTTCAGCTTGAGTCAAATGTTTCATTTTAGTTGCAACAATTTGAAGACCAGCTTTCTCGAAACGAGCAAAGATGTCGCCGATGTGGTTTTTAGCAACTGCGTCTGGTTTAACGATAGATAAAGTACGTTCGATAGCCATGATAGGCTCCTTAAGTCAATTGTTGACATGAAAATTTGGCGCATTATACCGAGATAATGCGCATTTTTCTGCTTTTCATCTGTAAAAAAAATGCTTTTTTAAGATGAGGGCTTAGCGTGCCTCGTCAATCCATGCCATTTGAATGGCTTCAAGCAAACCTTCAGTTGACTTGGTTGGATCATCTTCAAACTCAGGCAAGGCACACACCCAGGCGTGTAAATCAGTAAAACGAATCCACTGCGGGTCCACATTTGGATGCGCTTCGTAGAGTTCAATCGCGATATCGAGCGTGTCAGTCCAACGTAAACCCATCTCTATTTCTCACCATAATTGCTTTGATGCTGTACTTTAACAAATCTGTGAAAATCTGCGAGCCTTTGCCCCGGCTTTCACTTATTTTCACAGCATAATATTCAGATAAGGTGCGGTCAGTACAATCGCGATTGCCATCATGCCACCCAGAATTGCGCCAACTGCCACATCACTTGGATAATGCAATCCCAACACCATTCGGGATACTGCAACCAGAACCGTAAAAGGCAACATCAGCATCAGTAATAAAGGTGCGACATAACCTAAAACGGTGGTTGCCATCACGGCATGCAAGGTATGCCCCGAGGGAAAACTGAAATGATCTAGTGGATGTTCACCCAGACGGATCACCTGATGTACCTGATAAGGACGTGGCCGTACGGTTTTAATTTTAAGTACTTTGTAAATCATGGTACCAATGGTGCTTCCCAAAATCAGATAAACAATCTGTACGGTATAGATCAAGCCTTGCATGATCCAAACCAGTATCAGCATGAAATACCAAAATGCACCATTTCCTAAGCGGCTAATCATTTTAAAAAAAGTGGCAATACGGACTGAATGCGAAAAATGATTCAGATAAACACAGCCTTTCAAATCGATTTCTAAAAATTTAATCTTTACATTCTGGAGTTTCACACTGGTGCTCCTTTCTTGTTTTATATCCTGTATTCCTGATGCTGTACCAGTGAATACAGTGCTTGTTCAAATTGCCGGACTGGATATTGCCAGCCTACCTTTTCGGCTTTTTTACGTGCTTGTGCACCCATCTGCTGCAATCTTTGCAGATCAGGCAATCCGAGCATATGCTGGATCAAACCCTGTTGATGTCCAAGTCTGCTCAACCATCCCGTTTCACCATGCTGCACATGCAAATTTGCACAAGCATAATCATAAGCAATCACTGGCAAGCCACTGGCCATCGCTTCCAATACCACATTTCCAAAGGTTTCGACCTGACTGGCAAAACAAAACACATCAGCACTGGCATACGCCGCTGACAGTTTTTCTCCTGTCAAGCTACCGGTAAAAACAATACTGCCATCCTGATTCAGTTGTTGAAGTCGAGTGCGATCCGGCCCATCTCCAACCACCACCAAACGTATATCTTGCTGACGAACTTGACGCAGCACAAAATAGGTTTTGATCAGCACGTCAATTTCCTTTTCAGGAGAAAGCCGTCCGACATACAACATCACCCGGGTCTCGTTTGAAACTCCCCAAGCATAGCGCAAATCTGGTGATCGCCACTTTGGTGAAAATGTATCTGGATCGACGTCTCTGCCCACAACTGCCAAGGGACAAGTTACACCAAACTGATTCAAGGCTTGAGCCGTGCTTCGACTCGGGACACAGGTCAAATCAGTATTATTATGAAACCACTTTAAATAGCCTTGAATTGGCTTCAGTAAAAAAGCCAAATCAAAAAACCGACTAAATTCCTGAAATGATGAATGGAAACCGCTAGAGACTGGAATTTTATGGAATTTTGCAAGCTGCTGAGCTACCAAACCCAAAGGGCCTTCGGTCACAATGTGAATAATATCGGGGGTAAAAGTTTCAACAGCTTGATGGATTTTTAAAAATTGCGGTCTACCAAACTGCAAATTGCTATATTTAGGAATGCAATGCGCTTTAACCAGACATTCACTATGCGGTTTAAAATCGTTACAGGCTTGTCGTTGTTCTGGACGTATTAATAAAATCTTATGCCCCTGTTTTTGTAATCCTTTACAAAGTTGCAATAAAGCATGGGCAACACCATTGATTTCAGGAGGCCAGGTTTCAGTCACAATGGCTATTTTGAGACGAGGACGAGTCAACTCTTCCAAAGGCAGGGTCATTTTTGTTTTTTGCTGTCGCAACTGTTTTAAGTCAAAGCTAATATTTTGAAGTGCAGACATTTTTTTCGATAACGCTGAGGTGCAGGGCTGTTCCATATCACACCTATGTGATTATATTTTAAGCTAAAGTCTAATGCTTATTTATTGCATTTTAATGATATTACCCCCCTTCTCTCATTTTATTCGGAAGTTGATGTACTTATAGAGATATCTAATTAACTTGACTAACAATTAAGAGTAAATTAACTCACCTATTCATAACCATAGCTCATGCCTAAAAAATCCAGTCAGAAAGCTTCAAAATCTGGTTAAAGGACTTAAATAGACCAAAATCCAATTCTCTTTTAAGAGCCAACTAAAAGAATTCAGTAGATAAGATCCACATATAAACTGTCTTTATAAACTCCAGCTGGGGTCAAAGCAGAAGGTTGTTCAGCTAGTTGTACCAATACAATAAATTTACTTAGGCTAGTTGCCGGTTGGGATATCGGCATATTCCAACGGGATGAGGTCGCCCCAGAAATATACATTTGTGTTCTTATTTTATGATTGTGCTCATTAACCAAATAACTACTGCCATTAGTGCTGGTTAAGTTTCTAGAATTAAATTGAATAGCATAACTGCTATCACACCTTACGATAAAAGAAGTCGCAGCTTGGCTCAGATAAGAGGAGTTCAATTTGAGTTCTGATACTGTCGATCGATCAATCTGACAACGTTGGGCATGACTTAGACTGGTCAATAATAGAGAGAACACAAGTACAGTAAATTTAAGTTTCATTATTTTTCATCCTTTATTTACAGATAAGCGTAGATAGTCCGCTTTCTTCTTTTTGATTTTCTGTAACCGTCAATTGTGCAAAGCAAGTTTTAGATTCGGTGCTGATGATTTTAATATTGTAAGTATTTGGAATAAGCCCATATAGAGTGACCGTACCGTCCGATGAGATAGGATAAACCTCCCCACCATCATTATCGATATATAACTCTGAACCGGCTGTGAATTTATGATTATTACTATCTACAGGCAAAATCGTGACCTGTTTTGTATTATATATAGGGAAATTAATAATATACCCCCGCTGATCTAAAGCAGTAAGCCTCTTGGTTGCATAAGGAATCTTAGCTTCGACTGGTAATTGATTCTGATCAAAACCAATATCATAATTTACATAAGGAATAATATCATGAACAAAGGTATAGCCTTTCTTATTCGTTTTATCTACTACAGATAAAGACCTTAAAACATCGACATCCTGATAATCTCCCACACTAACAACAGAAAATGCATTATCAACCAACTTGGTAAAATTGAATTTATTATTAAGAAAAACAACCGCACCACGATAGTTTAATTGTGATTCAGACTCATTATCTCCCTCTATATGATAAAAACCTAAATCCCCAACATCTGTTTTCAATCGCCCATTGAAATTATATAGTGTTTCATCTTCGAGTCTATTTACACCTGTTTCATAGTCAAATCCAACCTGATTAGGATTACTTTTTACAAATTGCAATTTAGTTCTTTCATCTGTTGAATGACTAAAATAAACTGCTTTATCATCATCAAAACTATAGCTAAGTGATAAGACAACTCCAGAATCCCGATCATCACCAAATGAGCTAAAATAACTCAAACCTAGGCTTCCCTTCCTACCTAGCCGACGATTAAACCCTAAATTTAAAGTTTTACGATCATTTTGAAAAAATGAAGGAATCTCATCTTCCACGCGCATTTCTTGCTGATGAAAACTCTGGGCAGCATAATTCAAATAAATATTATGCAAGAGAGGAATATTGCTCATTCCCCCATAAATTAAATATTCATACTTAGGATAACTATAAAAATTATCCAGGTCATCACCTAAATATTTAAAATCTCTTTCTGTATATTTCGCACTTGCACCAAGTGAAACTCTTCCGAAATCCTTTGCAGCAGATAATCCATATGAATAATTAAAATTATTAAGTTCATCGTGTGAAGCTTGAACTACACTATCCAAAACCAAATAATGACTAATAGCTTGAGTCCATAGAAAGCCTAAATTTTGCAAGTCTTCGCTATAAGAAAAATTAGAACCAAGTGTTGTCCAATTAGATACCCCATAACGATAATAAAGGTTAGAGAAAAAATTACGATAGTCATTACTTTCTATATTATAGTTATAACGCAACTTTCCTAATGAAACATTATATTCACTAAGATCAGATCTTAATAGCCGATTCGTCACCAGAATAGGAAAACTTTGTACACTCCTATTCCCTAATACATCTTCAACAATAATTTGTGCATTTCCTGCCTGTTGAATTTGTGCACCAGTTTGAAGATTGAAATCACCAGGACTGACTCTTTGGCTATATATACTTACCCCATTAATATACAAATCAACTGTAGAAGGAACACGCGCACTTCCCTGTAAGATTGGAGTATTCCAATAAATAAAATTTGGTCGCTCAGTAAAATTAGTTCCCCAGTTTAAACCGGCAAAACGTAAAGAATTAATTAATGGATTATATACTGTAGTTGTATCTCCTAAAGTAAGCTGAGTCATACTTTTAGGAAATTCAAAGTCAATACTAGTGCTGAGTCGAGTAAAATACTCATTCAAAGGATGATTATAATATGCTATTGAGTTCTTAAAAATCCAATAGTCTTTAAAGACACCCAGATCTGTCAGGCCGTTATATAAAGAATTCGTTTCTCTGTCTATTTTTGAATTTAAATAGGTAAAATCATAATTTACGAAACCTCCAAAACTGGCTCTCTCTGGCATAGTCTGCAACTGGGAGATCTGTGTACTTGATTTAAACAGTTGGGTAGGTATGGTGAGATTAATTGTTTGCTTAGAGGCATCGAAATTAGATTGAATATTCCGGTCCGAAATAAGACAAAACTCATCCCGAGAAGCCATTTTTGATAATTTAGATATATCAATATCTCGTTCCGACAATATATTGCACTCTATGTAAAAATTATCATCACTTTTTATTAAAATAATATCTATATTATGATCAAGCTCGTTTATCCAAAGATTAGCAAAAAATTCATCATCAGGATTCTGGTTAGCATTAGCATTACATAAGAATAAAATATTAACTAGAATAATTATTTTTCTATTTAACTGCATAATATAATCCTTAATTATAATTTTAATCCATAAGCTTTAACTCTATTTCCTCATGCGACTTATCTGTCATTACTTTAACAAAATAATTACGAGGATTATTTATTTTAACGCCTTCCAACTCATAAAAAATGCTCTTATCTTTAAGTGCATATTTCATATTATTACTAGTAAAAACTTCTTTCTTATTAGAATCTAAAATTTGTAACTTTGAAATTTGAATATGAGATTCTGCTTTATTTTTAACTATAAGCTTATCATTCTCAATATTAAAATTTAATTTTAAGTTATCTTGCTTTCCAATAAATAATGGCAGGTTAAAATTCATCAAGAAAGTAATAGATGATTCTTTTACAGGTTGAGGTAATTCCTCAATTACAATGCGCCAGGCACCCTCTTCCCGACCATCCAATACAGATACTATTGGACGATTAAAACCAACACGTATAACTTGTTTCCCATTAGGTTTTAAAATAAAATTTCTTGGATTAATTATAAGAGTATCATCCTTCTCCAACACATCTTCACCTTTATCATTTTGATCCCATTTAAATGCTTTCACCTCAAATATCTTTTTTTCTACTTCATTTATAGACTCTAAAGTAAGTGTTGTTGTTTTTTGTTTTTTATCATTAAATATATACATTTGCACTGGATCAATTGCAACATCCGCCTTCCCGCCAGAAAAATAAAAAAAAGATAAAAAAAATAATATAGTTGTTTTTCTCATATTATAATTTTCCATTTAAAAGTATAATGAGGAAACCTAACCCAACATAAATATCAGGTTAGGTTGATTAAATAAATTAGTAGTAAGCTTTAATTAGATAGCGATCGGTATAATTACCTGCTAACTGTGTAGCATCAACTGCAGTATTGGTAACTGCAAGTGTATAATTATCAACTGCTTGACCAGCATGATTTGAATTACCAAATGGAACAGCACCTGCAGCACCTTGTTTAGTCGTCACAATTGTTGTAGCAATTGTTTTAGATGCATCTGTTTCATGTTTAACAAACGTAGTATTATTAGCACCGGCATTTGCAGTTTGTAAATTTAGAACATAAGGGGTATTTGTTGTAATTGAATAATTTGTAGTTTGGGTTCCACCAGCAGCAGATAATACTATTGCATTTCCACCAGTTAAAACACATTTCTTATTAATTTTAAGTGAAATTGGAATTTCTTTTTCACAGCCTAAAGTATTACATTTACTCCAGTCAATTGGTGGTTTAGGAGGATGATAACCACCTCGAGCTGCTTCATCTTCTGCAAAAGATGCCGTAGAACAAGCACCAAGAACTAATGCCGCTAATGCCGATTGTGTAATTTTGTTCATGATTTTCTCCATTTCTTTTTAATAAAAGAATATGTATATGTAGTTATTTTAACGATTACGCTTTAACTCTTATTATTATGAGTAAAGTTAAGTAACCGTTAACTTATCTTATTATCTTTGACCTAAAAATATGCAAAAGTTTATTATTCACAATACTACTCTCTATTTTTGGTTTTTTATTTGTTTTAAAAAATTTAATCCTATACTTATAAAAGGTTAAGACAAAAAATAAATTGATACAATTTAAAAATATTTCTAACTATGTCAAATAAAAAGAATAAAATAATCTTTAAATTTTATAAAAAACAATTAAACCACTAATTTTATTATTTTTTTATAATTTACCTTAACTTACAAAAAAATAAAACAAAGTTACGAAATTTACAAATAGTTGTAAATTATGCAACTTTATTTAAGAAATGTGTGATTTTGTCGAAACTTTTGCTTTCTTTTTCACACTTCAAGACTTTTCTTAGCTATGAAAAACTTTCTAAAAAGCAATAATTAATATAAATTAACTAAAAAACAATATGTTAATATACAATAATCTTCTTTCATAAATAAAAATTGAACACTATTTTGCTTAATATTCGTCCTCTAATTTTCTTGGCATTCGTGCCTAATTTATGAATGAAACACATCGATTCAAAAAGTTTTCAGAAACACAGTTTAAGCGATATACAGGCATATCATGGTCAACTTTTTATTTAATGGTTGATCAATTGAAGAAACATGTTTTAACTCAAGGCAGACCGCCCAAGTTAAGTATTAAGGATCAGATTCTGCTCTGTCTAAGCTATTGGCGAGAATACCGAACCTTATTTCACGTTACTAAGAGTTACGGAGTTTCAGAGCCAACAGCCTCAAGAATTGTAGGTCATGTCAAAGATTGGCTGATCAAGTCTGAACTAATACAATTTATAAAAGAACTCTAATATATGAACCGCTACCACAATTACAGCTATTTAATCTAAATCAACTGAATTAATAATTTTTCTTTTTAAAGACCATGTTTCTGTATCAACTAAAACAGTGAATAATTCAATATTATTATTCCGACTAAATTCTTTTAACTGTAAAATTTTAGGAACTTTATAACCATCGATTAAATTATCATACTTCCTTCTTTGATCACGATAACTATTTTCCCCAAGATATATCTCAACAAATGCATCTGATGGGATGCTTTTTAAGTGATGTGTGCTTAAAAAACAGGAGGGTTTAACTTGGTAAACTATACATACTCATTAGGAGTTTACCATGAGCAAGAAACAGAAGACTTACACCGCAGAATTTAAAGCTGAAGCCATAAAAGCCA
>NZ_VPEO01000161.1:0-1341 GCF_013417155.1 Acinetobacter sp. YH16052
GTCTTCTTCTGGAATACTGCTGACCAGATCACGGATCAACGAATCGGTTTTGGTCAGGTTATCCGGTAATAACAGTTCTGACTCATCAGACACCTGTTCGAACAGGAGTGGCATCACCTGATTCAACGCATGACACTGCGCCAGTAACAATTCACGATAGAGTTCTTCGTCTTTATTGCCATCCAGCTTGAGTTCAGCCACACGGCTGGCATCTAAACCCGGTAGCTCAATGTCCAGACATTCTTCCAGAATCTGCGGCAAGCCTGCACTACCATCGGCACTACTCAGCACACGGCGACCATGATCCAGTAAGCCTTTGCATTCCATGTAGCGAATGGCACAGAGACGGTTAAACCAGCTATAAGCGATATAATCAATCGTCTGCTCAAAACTGCTGGTTTGAATGCGCTTGATCAGCTTCTCACGTGGTTTCATGACTGATAGCGGAAAAACCTGATCGCCAATCAGCAGCAAGTCGCCTTTCTGTTCTGCCGGTAAAATGCGGTCTGCGGTGATGCCATATTTGGCGGCTTGCTTGCGCATCGCTGCGATAAAATCATTTCGTGCTTGCGGTGCGTATTTTTTAATATTACTGGTATTCATCTTTAAACCTTTAATTAATGACTGATGCCGATATCCCTAACCCGAGTTAGCGGATACGCACACGCTTTTTATCACTCACGATTTTTTTCAGTTCAGCTTTGAGTGCGTCTACAAACTGATCCACTGATTCTTCTGTTTCCAGATAGACACTACTTGAGCTTTTGCTGTAAATGCTGGCGACATCAACTTCGACAACAGGTTTCGGTGGCACTACGGCTGTCACAGACTGTACCGGACTCGCAGCAGGTGTTGATGTAACTGGGCTGGCTGTAGTTGCTGAACTCGCCACACTCTCGGCTTTGCTCTGAGCCAGTTGTGCCGCTTTGGCCTGACGCTGGATTTCCGCCTGAACTTCGCTTTCCAACTCATACAAGGCTTCATCAAAACGCTCGACGCTGGTTTGAGTTTGCAACATATAGATGGTGGACAGGCTAGTTTCCACTTCAATATCCGTTTTCAGCAGTTGTAGTGGGCGTAATAGCTTGTTACTCAGCTCAGCGGTGGCAATACCACTGTTTTTAATCTCGGCTTCTAACTGTTTGATCTTGTCATCAATGTGTTCTATCGCCTGATTGCGCTTCTCAGTCAACAATTGCTCATTGACGCTTTCCACTGTACGAACCAAATCAGCCACTTTATTTAACAGACCATAGGGCGATTCAAGGGTGGAAATGCGATGTAATTCAGAGAGGGCTTTTTTTGCCACCTCATCACTGCCCAGCGCCTGTTTGTTTTTCT
>NZ_VPEO01000162.1:0-1339 GCF_013417155.1 Acinetobacter sp. YH16052
ACTATGTCATCTCGCTCGGCAACGTGGTGCGCTGGTTAGGCCAGAAAGCTGAAGAACTGGAAGTGTCGATCTTCCCAGGCTTTGCAGCCTCGGAAATTCTGTATCATGCCGATGGCACAGTCAAAGGCATCCAGACCGGTGACATGGGCATTGGTAAAGATGGCGAACCGACGCATAACTTTACCCCTGGTTATGAACTGCATGCCAAATACACAATTTTCGCTGAAGGCTGTCGTGGTCACTTAGGTAAACGTCTGATCCAGAAGTTCAACCTGGACAAGGACGCTGATCCGCAACACTACGGTATCGGCATTAAAGAGCTTTGGGAAATCGATCCTGCCAAGCATAAACCGGGTCTGGTGATGCACGGTGCCGGCTGGCCACTAAATGAAACTGGTTCTTCAGGTGGCTGGTGGTTATACCATGCTGAGAATAACCAGGTGACTCTGGGCATGATCGTGGATCTGTCTTACACCAACCCGCATATGTATCCATTCATGGAAATGCAGCGCTGGAAAACCCATCCTTTAATCAAGCAGTATCTGGAAGGCGGCAAGCGTATTTCTTATGGTGCGCGTGCTGTGACCAAAGGTGGCTTTAACTCGCTGCCAAAATTCACCTTTCCGGGCGGCTCGTTGATTGGGGATGATGCAGGCTTCCTGAACTTTGCCAAGATTAAAGGCTCACATACGGCAATGAAATCCGGTATGCTTTGCGGTGAAGCGGTATTTGAAGCCATTGTTGCGGGTGTAGAAAAAGGCGGTGATCTGGCGGTGGCACGTGTTGTAGAGGGCGAAGATTTCTTTGTTAAAGAATTGACCGCGTATACCGACAAGTTCAACAACAGCTGGCTGAAAGAAGAGTTATACAACTCGCGTAACTTCGGTCCTGCAATGCACAAGTTCGGTCAATGGATCGGTGGTGCATTCAACTTTATCGATCAGAACGTGTTTAAAGTTCCGTTCACCCTGCATGATCTGGTTCAGGATCATGCTGCGTTGAAAACCCAGGCGGCTGAAAGCTTCAAGCCAAACTATCCGAAACCGGATGGCAAGCTGACCTTTGACCGTCTGTCTTCGGTGTTTGTATCGAATACCGTGCATGAAGAGAACCAGCCAGCACATTTGAAACTGACCGATGCTTCAATTCCGGTAGAAGTAAATCTACCGAAATGGGACGAGCCTGCGCAGCGTTACTGCCCGGCGGGTGTTTATGAGATCATGGAAAATAATGACGGTTCCAAGCGTTTCCAGATCAATGCAGCCAACTGTGTACACTGCAAGACCTGTGACATCAAGGATCCGTCCCAGAACATCACCTGGGTGACACCGGAAGGTGG
>NZ_VPEO01000163.1:0-1321 GCF_013417155.1 Acinetobacter sp. YH16052
GGTTTTTTCAAATAATTTAATAACAACATTAGGTTTATTAAATTCAAAAGTTGTTTTCTACTATATGAATCTTATGAATCCTACCTTACATTTTGGAGTTGGCGAAATAAATAAACTTCCATTTGATGTACAAGCAGCTAATGAAGAAAATATTAAGGTTTGTGTTCAATTATCTAAATATGATTGGGACTCCTACGAAACCTCATGGGACTTTACCCAAAACCCCATTATTCGTAGCCAACAGCCAAACTTAGAACTAGCGTTTAACACATGGCAACAGCAAAATACTGACGCCGTGGCTGAAATGAAACGCTTGGAAGAAGAAAACAATAAGCTGTTTATTGATGCTTATGGTTTACAGGATGAACTTACACCAGACGTACCAGATGAACAGATCACTTTAACTCGTGCCGACCGTGAAAAAGACAGCCAGCGTTTAGTTTCTTATGCACTTGGTTGCATGATGGGACGCTATAGCCTAGATGAACCTAGCTTGATCTATGCCCATGCAGGCAATCAAGACTTTGATCCTAGTCGTTATCAGACATTCCCAGCCGATGCTGACGGTATTATTCCACTCACCGAAATGCACTGGTTTGAAGATGATGCTACACACCGTATCCAAGAGTTCTTAACTGCAGTGTGGGGTAAAGACACACTAGACGCTAATATGCTGTGGTTGGCAGAAAGCTTGGATAAAAAAGCTAGTGAAACCGCTGAAGACACCATTCGCCGTTATCTTGCTAGTAAATTCTATAAAGACCACATGCAAACCTATAAAAAGCGTCCGATCTACTGGTTATTTAGCAGTGGTAAACAAGGTGCTTTCCAGGCGTTAGTGTACTTGCACCGCTATAACGAAAGTACCTTGGCACGTATGCGTACCGAATACGTGATGCCGCTGATTTCCAAAATGGCTGCCTATGCTAATTCTCTGGAAACAGCGAAAGAAACTAGTGACTCTGCGGCTGAAATCAAACGCATCGAGAAAAAACTGCAAGACTTGCATAAGCAACAGGCTGAACTCAGTACTTTTGAAGAAAAGCTGCGTCATTATGCCGATCAGCGTATTACGTTAGATCTGGATGATGGGGTGAAAGTCAATTATGGCAAGTTTGGGGACTTGTTGGCTAATGTGAAGGACATTACTGGAGATAAGTCTCAATGATAGTAGGAATCTTTCTTCGATATTTTAAAACATATCAAGGCATTAATTATATCCCTATTACTGATGAGGACAGATTTTGTGGTCTTGTTGGCGAAAATGGGATAGGCAAAAGTTCTGTTTTGGAAGCATTGGATTGTTTTTTTAATGGAAAAG
>NZ_VPEO01000164.1:0-1313 GCF_013417155.1 Acinetobacter sp. YH16052
ACGCCCCGCGTGGGCCTATACGCTGCCGGCAGCACTGCTGCTGATGGCTCCTTTCGACATCCTCGCTTCACTGGCGATGGATATTTATCTCCCTGTCGTTCCAGCGATGCCCGGCATCCTGAACACGACGCCCGCTATGATCCAACTCACGTTGAGCCTCTATATGGTGATGCTCGGCGTGGGCCAGGTGATTTTTGGTCCGCTCTCAGACAGAATCGGGCGACGGCCAATTCTACTTGCGGGCGCAACGGCTTTCGTCATTGCGTCTCTGGGAGCAGCTTGGTCTTCAACTGCACCGGCCTTTGTCGCTTTCCGTCTACTTCAAGCAGTGGGCGCGTCGGCCATGCTGGTGGCGACGTTCGCGACGGTTCGCGACGTTTATGCCAACCGTCCTGAGGGTGTCGTCATCTACGGCCTTTTCAGTTCGATGCTGGCGTTCGTGCCTGCGCTCGGCCCTATCGCCGGAGTATTGATCGGCGAGTTCTTGGGATGGCAGGCGATATTCATTACTTTGGCTATACTGGCGATGCTCGCACTCCTAAATGCGGGTTTCAGGTGGCACGAAACCCGCCCTCTGGATCAAGTCAAGACGCGCCGATCTGTCTTGCCGATCTTCGCGAGTCCGGCTTTTTGGGTTTACACTGTCGGCTTTAGCGCCGGTATGGGCACCTACTTCGTCTTCTTCTCGACGGCTCCCCGTGTGCTCATAGGCCAAGCGGAATATTCCGAGATCGGATTCAGCTTTGCCTTCGCCACTGTCGCGCTTGTAATGATCGTGACAACCCGTTTCGCGAAGTCCTTTGTCGCCAGATGGGGCATCGCAGGATGCGTGGCGCGTGGGATGGCGTTGCTTGTTTGCGGAGCGGTCCTGTTGGGGATCGGCGAACTTTACGGCTCGCCGTCATTCCTCACCTTCATCCTACCGATGTGGGTTGTCGCGGTCGGTATTGTCTTCACGGTGTCCGTTACCGCGAACGGCGCTTTGGCAGAGTTCGACGACATCGCGGGATCAGCGGTCGCGTTCTACTTCTGCGTTCAAAGCCTGATAGTCAGCATTGTCGGGACATTGGCGGTGGCACTTTTAAACGGTGACACAGCGTGGCCCGTGATCTGTTACGCCACGGCGATGGCGGTACTGGTTTCGTTGGGGCTGGTGCTCCTTCGGCTCCGTGGGGCTGCCACCGAGAAGTCGCCAGTCGTCTAACCGACGACTGGTAGCAGGCCCGCTCCGATGCGGCGCACTAACCATCGAAACCTCGTGAATGTCGGTATCCTGTCTGGCAGGATACCGCTCATTTCCCTTGTTCAGTTCA
>NZ_VPEO01000165.1:0-1310 GCF_013417155.1 Acinetobacter sp. YH16052
CTTTATCCTGTCTACCCGACTTGTAATATGATTCATATATCAGCTAATTGGGAGTACGGCACTATGTCAACAGTAGATCTAATTGATGAAGATGACAATGAATCAGGTATTGCTGCCAAAGCTGCAAATGTACTTCGAGACCGCTTTATTGCCGCAGCGCAAAGAGGAACAGTGCTGTATGTAGAAAATGATAATTTAATGAGTAAAACACCGAATGGTGTGCCAATTTTGGTTAAACACTTGGACGGCCGGAATCCTGACCTTGCTTACCGACTTGCTGGGCGACGAACTTTTAAAATTAAAAAACGTAAAATTAATTCGAATTGAGGCAGGCTTTTACTCCCATTCGATCGAATTTCGAATAAGAGATGTTCTGTAAATTTAGAGTATAGCCTAACGGAACAAAATAAAGTCTTAAAAAGCAACTCAAAAACCGTATTTATAGACTTAATATTTAATTTCGGTACAATATGTATTTAATTATCTAAACTCTAACGGTACAGAATGCCTAATCAGGTCGGATATATTCGAGTCAGTTCAACTGAACAAAATACTGAACGTCAATTAGATGGAATCAGCCTGGATAAGACCTTTACTGAAAAGGCAAGCGGTGGTAGCCGTGAACGTCCTCAGTTAAATGCAATGCTCGACTATCTGCGTGAAGGTGATACGGTGCATGTTCATAGTATTGATCGTCTGGCACGTAATACAAATGATCTGAACGAAATTGTGAATAGTCTGAATGATCGTGGTATAACCATTATTTTTCATAAAGAGAATTTGACCTTCAGTCATGATGTAGCACAATCGGCAATAAATAAACTCATGTTTCAGATGCTTGCTGCATTTGCAGAGTTTGAACGCTCCATGATCCGTGAGCGTCAAAAGGAAGGAATTGCAAAAGCCAAAGCGAAGGGCTTATATAAGGGAAGAAAGCGGAAGGTTGACTATGTTGAAATACGAAAAGCAATGGCTGAAGAAAATTCAACATTTAGAGGTGTTGCAGAAAAGTTTAAAGTAGGGATAGCAACAGTACAAAGAGCTTTAAAAGAAGAAACTAATAATCAATAAGGTTGATTAATGAAGACGCTTAGATATTCAAATTTAGAAAAGATCATGACCATTTATACTGAAATTTCTACTTATATTACATTTCATAATGCGACTGGTTTAACAGATATAAATAAATCAATGGAAGATTTTTGAACCGTACCGGGTTTGTCGGAGACCAAGCTTTCTGAGAGAATGTCCCGATGAAAAAAGTAAAATATACCCCTGAAATCAGAGAAAGAGCGGTTCAATTATTGATT
>NZ_VPEO01000166.1:0-1300 GCF_013417155.1 Acinetobacter sp. YH16052
GAGCTGTAATCAGGGAAAAAAGCGTTTTCGTAGCTTATTGCGTCAGTTCACTCGTAGACACTCGTTCTGTAATTTTTATCAGGAATGCACGCTTCCGCGTTTCTCAAGAAACAGGCAAAAAAAAACCTGTCTAATGACAGGCTGGATATGCTTTCTTGGTTTGCATAAAAACAATATATCAAATATATTCTAAGCACGGTTATTAATTATTGACGTAATTAATAACGAAAGATTATGTAGATTACCGTCTGACATAATAATCAGGATAAAATCCCCGTGCGGTAAAGCGATTATAACCACACAAGATTTAAAATAAATCCCTTTCGTTGTTAAAACTTCTCCAGTGATTAATTCCGTTCGTTTAAATGGGTGGAAGGATTAGTGACGACAGCATTTAAGCGGTGACTTTCAGTGTGCTACTGGGGGATCTGAACAAAGCACACAGCAGAATGAGTAGTCTAAGGGTGATCGTGAGTATATTGGGTGTTATGCCCTTGCGATGATCAAACAAAGCCCACAGGCGGTCTTAAATGCGTTCAGGCGGTGATATAAGCCGTAATTAAGACAGGTGCAGCGTTATACCGTGATGCACTCCGATTGAAGCGACGCTCGGCTCCGTAGTGATGCTCCAGAGGGAAATACTCCTAAAGTGCCTTTATAGGTGCTTTAGGGTGAGTATTCCCTTCTATCTGCTCAACTCTCACCATAATGATACTAATCACTAAGTCAAAAACTTAAAAAAAAAGGTGTTTAAGATGGAACAAGTCATAGAGCTTTTAGGCAAAACAGTAAAATTCGTACATACAGAGAACGGCCATTTCTTTGAAGAACAAGGAAAGGTTACAGAAGTTTTATTGTCTTTAAGTGGTGAAAACAGAATTGCTTTAGATGAACAAGAATTATATTTGTTATCTGATCTGCTAGAACTTGAGGTGCTTTGAAAGCCTTACACAGCAAGCATTACATGAGTTTTCGTCAATATACCAAGGGCAAGCTGTTCTAAGTGAAATTATACGGTGCGCAAAGTACCAAAATATAAAATCGGGCTTTTACTGGTGATGTGCGTTCACGGAACGCCACACGCAGCAAAGCCCGATTATTTTTTTTAAATTGTGCAGCGTTTATTTGTTTTCGTGGCGCATTCGCTAATTTTTACCGATCTGCGGCAAAGGGGAGCTGTAATCAGGGAAAAAAGCGTTTTCGTAGCTTATTGCGTCAGTTCACTCGTAGACACTCGTTCTGTAATTTTTATCAGGAATGCACGCTTCCGCGTTTCTCAAGAAACAGGCAAAAAAAAACC
>NZ_VPEO01000167.1:0-1296 GCF_013417155.1 Acinetobacter sp. YH16052
CGCAGACTTAATAGCCCAGCAACAGGCCACAATTCAACAGTTGAAGGACGCAGGGGGCAATTTGAATATAACGAACTGTATAGACAACAAGAACCGAAAACGCACATGCATTCAGATGAACACCAAAGCAGGAAGCTGGAAGGGTGGCTATCTAGTGCCAATGGGGTATTAATTGATGACAGAACTCGAAAAGCACTTACTCGAAGCCTTGGAACAAGCTCAAGCACAACAGCAGCAGAGAGAAGCCGATTTACAGCAGATGTTCGAAGCTACACGGCAGGAAAATCAAGCTATCAAGGCAGCCTTCAAGAGCTTACTGGAAAGTATTTCCGAAACAGATCGGAAACAAGCGGACAACTGGAACAACTTAATAAAGCATGTCAGCGACTTGAATGGACAACTGAAAGACTTCGAGAAACAAAACAGGCTTTTGAACAATCAGTTAACCACAATACAAGAGCAGTTGATAAAGTTGAAAAAATGAATAAACCTCAAATTAGTTACAGTCCTAAAATGAGGTGAATAAGCTTATTTCTTACATACAAATTTATATAGGTCGTGTTTGCTAGAACCGGGTACTAAGTCAAACCACTGAGTTGGATTTGGCTTAATTGCTGTAGCAGAAATTTCACTGTATCCAATTTCCTGCATTTTTCCTGTTTTACAGTTGGTTTTAGTAGAGGTATAACCAATACTGTCAACGCCTACTCGCTTATGTAAAGCTGTGACAATATCACCTGATTTTGTTTGTTTTATTAAATAGTATTTACCTTTATCCCCTGACGCACTTCGCGGAATAAGTGTATCTGCTAAAGCATGGCCAGTAGCAAATATAGCGATAAATATAAGTACTAGTTTTTTCATATTATTTTTACTCTAAATAAGGGGCTTTAAATGTTTAAAATTCTCGCGATAAGTTTACTAGGTTTATCTTTAATAGGGTGTGGAAATTCTGATCCTAATGCGCCTTCAAAACCTAAAAAACCTAAAACAGAAATGCAGATGCAAGAGGCTAAATTCTCTAGTATGTCTAGATGTTTAAAGTCGATTCAAGATACAACTAAATTACCTTTGAAGCCTATGACAGATAAACCAGAAAAAGTTACAGGTTTTCTTGGGGATACAGAGAGACAGTTTTATTGCGGAATCAAAGAAACAGGTACTGAAGGTACTTTCGTAGAAGGATGGTACACCGAAGAAGTAGAGGTTTATTAACAATGAAAAGGGCCAAATATGGCATAAGTCAATGTTAAGAAAAGAAATTTTGAAATGTATGGCAAAGAGTGGTACATTTCT
>NZ_VPEO01000168.1:0-1280 GCF_013417155.1 Acinetobacter sp. YH16052
GTTGTTTTTTATGTTCGAAAAGGTGCAAAACCTATTCTTGCAGAAAGTTTGTAATTCGTGAAAAAAAACAGTGAGTTAGCGAAGCAACTCGCTGTTTTTTCTTTTACTTGATACTATTGATTAAAGTGGGGATGAAATTTGAATAATTCAGATAAGAAAAAACCCCTGTTATCCAGTGCTTTGGTCGGCGGAGATAACAAGGGTTTTGCATCTGCTAATGCAGATGAACACAGGGATAGAATAACACGTTTTGCGACTTTAAAACATAGAGCTAAGAATCAGGAAAATTATTTATTTACCCTGGCTAAATTCAAGGAGAACTATGAAAAGGACGTTAAAAATGAAGAATCTATCAAGGCCTTAAAATCTGCTCAAAAGTTGAATGAATGCGGAAACTATCTGCTATTCAAAAATTTTTACACTATTGGCGAGGTCAAGCTTTCAAAACTCCGCACCTGCGGACAGCATTTGCTGTGTCCTTTCTGTGCTGCCATTCGTGCATCTCGTGCCATTCAGAAATACGTTGAACGTATCAATCAGGTTCTCCAAGAAAATCGCAAGCTCAAGCCTGTTCTAATCACTCTCACCGTTAAAAACGGTTCAGACCTTGCTGAACGCTCAGAACACCTTATGAAGTCCTTTAGAACGCTCCTAGAGCGTCGTAGGGACTATTTAAAAAAGGGTTGGGGTTATAGCGAGTTCTGTAAGGTTCAAGGTGCTATGTATTCTTACGAGAATACATATAACGAGAAAACAGGTGAATGGCATCCGCATATTCATATGTTCGCCTTAGTTGATCAATGGATTGATCAGCAGGAATTTTCAGAATATTGGCATAGCATCACTGGTGATTCGATGGTGGTCGATGTCCGCAGGGCAAAAAAAGAAAAAGGTCACGGCTATAGCAAAGCGGCTGCCGAAGTCTGTAAGTATGCTTTGAAGTTTGGCGATCTGTCCGTTGAAAAGACTTGGGAAGCGTTTAAGGTTCTCAAGGGCAAGCGTTTAACAGGTTCATTCGGTTTGTTATGGGGTGTCAAAATTCCTGACACAATGACAGATGATATGCCTGACGATAAGACTTTGCCTTATCTCGAAATGCTGTACAAATTTGCCTATGGCAAAAAATCTTATTACGACTTACTCATCACAAGACACGTAGAACCGCAGGCGGGAGAGCGCGCGGGATTGGGAGGAGCTTCGACGACTGAGACTGAGCGATATAGCGCGTGCGGTCTAAGTGTGGACGATGCGAGGACGTTGCCGGTGCGAGGGCACGCAGT
>NZ_VPEO01000169.1:0-1274 GCF_013417155.1 Acinetobacter sp. YH16052
TGATGTGTGCTTAAAAAACAGGAGGGTTTAACTTGGTAAACTATACATACTCATTAGGAGTTTACCATGAGCAAGAAACAGAAGACTTACACCGCAGAATTTAAAGCTGAAGCCATAAAAGCCATTGAAGAGAACCAAGGTAATGTATCGGAATCCGCTAGACAACTTGGCATTTCAATGCAAACCCTTTTGAACTGGAATAACAAAGCAAAGGATGGAACTTTAGCAGGCACAAAACAGTATTCGCCCGATCTAAACGCCTTACTCGAAGAAAATAAGAAGCTTAAACAACAGCTCAAAACAGCTGAAATGGAACGTGAATTTTTAAAAAAGGCAGCAGCGTACTTTGCCAAAGAAAGTCAGTGAGGTACGCCTATATGAAATCGCAAAGCCACTTATTTCCGATTATTTTAATGGCTCGATTACTTCGTGTATCCGTTTCTCGCTTTTATGATTGGCTAAAGCGAGGCATGAGTAAAAGATCAATTCAGCGAAATCAGCAGACAATTTTGGTCAAAATAGCCCATGAAGAAACCAAACAAAGCTATGGCTATGTTCGATTAACCAAGCATTTACAAGCGCAAGGTATCAAAATAAGTACGTATGCTGTGCGCCAAATAAAAAAATCAAATCAGTTGTATTGTAAGCGCCATAAGCGTTTCAAAAGAACCACGAACAGTGATCACAACCGTTCTATTTATGACAATTTACTCAAGCAACAGTTTTCAATGACGAAGCCTAATCTTGCGTGGTCGAGTGACATTACCTACATTTGGACGGCTGAGGGCTGGTTGTACTTGGCAGCTGTCAAAGATCTTTACACGAAACAGGTTGTTGGCTATAGCTTAAATGAGCGCATGACAGCCAAGCTTGTTTGTGATGCATTGAATATGGCTATTCGCAATCAGAAACCTGCTAAAGATCTCATTGTACATTCAGACAGAGGTAGCCAATATTGCAGTAATGAATATCGAAACTTACTTGAGAAATTTGATTTTCAGGGTTCAATGAGCAAAAAAGGCGACTGCTTTGATAATGCACCGATAGAGAGTTTCTGGGGCATACTCAAAAATGAACTAGTCCATCATCGCAACTACAAAACAAGGGAAGAAGCCAAAGTGGATATTACAAAATATATAGAGTTATTTTATAATCAGCGAAGAATTCAAAAAGGCTTGGATTTTAAGACACCAAATCAAATGGCAGAAGACTTTTATCGGTTAGCTGCCTAGAATCTCCCAAGTGAAAGTCTCCTGCTAATTCAGCACACATCA
>NZ_VPEO01000170.1:0-1262 GCF_013417155.1 Acinetobacter sp. YH16052
TAGTTCGCTCGTAGACACTCGCTCTGTAAAACCATGTATTGTTTAGATAATTTTAATAAACACCAAAAAGAATAGGTATATCTATGGTGCAAAATCATATATTTTGCACCATAGATATACCTATCTTGAACGTGGTCTATTCCGCTTTTCGGCTTCAAGCATCTTGTTGGCTTCTTCATGCTTACCTTGTTCACGCAAGGCTTTACGTGCAAAAAATGCCTGTTTTTCTTGTTCTTGTATGGCTTTGGCTTCTTGTTTTCGTTTTTCCTGTTCGGCTAACTTCCGTTGTTGTTCTCGCTCAAGATAATTTCTTGCTCGGTCATATTTAGCTTTTAGGTTTGGATTAGCCTTGTTTACAGTCAGTTTTGCCCGATCTGTATAGCGTTCAGGCTCAAATCGAGGGGAGTTATTCCTCAATTCTCGTTCTTGTTCTTCCAGCTGGTTCAACTGCTTCTGAATTTCAGCATTTGCTGTATCCCATTTTCCGCCAAAAAACAGGGGTCTTTTTCCTAGTTCTTCTTTTTGGTGTTTAATATCGCTTTTAGATAGCTCTATTTGCTCCAAAACAGCGTTTATTTGCTCGATTTCTGTTTTTTGGATAGATGACGCTATGTTTTTCGCTTCTGTGGCTATAGCGTCGTTATATTGCGAAATAACGCTATATGCAATTTTGGTTAATTCTTCAGGGGAACGTTGTTCCTGGTCTTTTTCTTTTTGGCGTTGTTCCTGGTCTAAATTTTCCCTGGTCTGTTCCAAGTCATGAACAAGGCGTTCTGTGGCTAAAATTTCTTGCTCAAGTCCTTTAATTAATTGGCGTTCTGTATTTCTAGCCTTAATCGCATCGTTACTTAAACTGATTTCAGTGTCCTTGCCCTGTCTGCGAAGTTGGGTAATTGTAGAACCCTCATGCTGTGTGGCTTCTAAATCTAAACCTTGCTCTTTGTAGCTGCGGTGATCGACACGCTCATGGCTGCCAACCTGTTCAAGAAATTGATTGCAGAGTTCCGCAAACTGTTGTCTCCAGTGTTCGACTTCTTGTTTGCCGTTGTCGTTAAATTCTCTCGTTTTTTTATCAAGGTCGCCTTGTTGGTTAATGCTGCGTGTAGTGAGCATGATGTGGGCGTGATAGTTGCGGTCATCACTTCCGCCTGCGGTATGTGGGGCATGAATGACTGCATCAACAACGACCTTATGACGTTCTACAATTTTTCCGCATAGCTCATTGAGCATCTTCTCTCGTTGTTCTTGGTTTAATTCACAAG
>NZ_VPEO01000016.1:0-75831 GCF_013417155.1 Acinetobacter sp. YH16052
TCCACGTTCAGTAATCAATTTAACAGCTTCTTCTTTAAATTCTGGGGTGTATCGTTGTCCACTCATAATGTTCTCTCCTATGCAAAAAGAATAGACGAAATTTGTCTAGGAGAGTGGTGGCAGTCCAAAAGATGGTTATGTGTGTCTAGAATTTTGGTGGCTATTCAGAGCATTATATTGCGGAATAAGCCTTTAGCAAAGGTTTGTGCAACAAAGCCTATTACATCTAATCCAAAGAACTTACAGTTTTTAGAAGTTGAACATGCATTAGTACCAGTTAGCTTTAAAGATTCAGATTTAGCAATTATGGCTGGTGCATATACTATTATTCATGCTGACTTATTGCCAAAACGTGATTCAATTTATCTTGAACAAGATAACCAAGAGTATGATAGCGTCCTCGTCTCCAATAGCAAAGCTGAAGTACAACTCGTTAAAGAAGCTTTTATTGCAGACGATACACGTGAATTTGTTTTAAAAAATTATGCCGATACGGTTACCTGGCCAAAACGATAAAATTTTTTCATAACTTTATAGTTTTTCTCAGACCTCTACGTTGACATAGTAGAGGTTTGGGAATTTTCATTTTTAACGCTAAAAACATCGAATTCACCAAGTTCATGAACCAGAAAAATTTAAACATTAAAATAATATTTACAAACATATGATTTTATTAATGATTATATGAATTTTTATTATGAACTAGACTTTAGGTAAACATAAGTTAAATTGAGTACATGATACTTTAAGTTCATATCCTCCTTGTCCATAAAAGTTAATTTTGAAATTTTTACCAAGGCTATCTTCTATCAGCATATCTATAAATAGTATCCAGATCTTTTTCAATCGAACCAGAAACGATATTAGGTAAAACCTGATTCACCTTCACAAAGATTTTTTCAGGATAGCCGACCTGATACGACTGACAGTCTTTCTGTAAAAAACGATAAAACTCTTGTGCGACAAAATCAGGATCATCCATTTTAGTTCCCAGTGCCTGATTCATCTCTGTAACATTTGCATCATTCATTTCCGTTATCGTTGCCCTTGGTGAAAAATAACGAAATTGAATCGAGGTATTACTATACTCACGTGCCAAGGCTTCGGTAGCACCACGCAAGGCGAATTTACTGGCACAATAACTGACATAACCCGGATAGCCAATGCTGCCAAAGGTAGAGCCAATATGAATGATCTGGCTTGGCTGAGTTTTTGACATCAATGGAATCATGCCTTGTACCAGTTGCAAGGGATAGACCACATTAATCAGCATCATCTGTTCCATCACTTCCTGTGACTGCTGTGAGAACAGACTGAAATCATTGATGCCAGCATTATTGATGTAATAGTGGATTGGGGTATTCAATGTGGCCAGTGCATGAATCAGCTCATCACGGCTCTTCTGCTCAGCCAGGTCACAGCAGATCCCTTGCAGTTGTATATCCGGATAACGCTGTGCCAGTTTTTCACCTAATTTTCGCAAAGTCTGTTCATTACGTCCGACCAGAACCAGATTCGGGCCATTTTTCCCAAGAATATCGGCAATGGCCTGACCAATGCCACCGGTTGCACCTAGAAGAACTGCTGTTAAATTGGACATAGATCACTTCTCTTATGGTTGAATTTTTTAGATGTCTTTTTCTGCTTTGCTTAAAAGTCAGGATTCAGGCCCAGCCCCATACAGATATACAATTTACGCTGCTCAAGTGGCACCAAGATTTCACGTCGGCCATGCATAAAGCGTTTGTTGTCGATAATCACCAGATCACCATCCTGCCAGTCAATTTCTGAGGTCTGGGTTTCACAACGCTCTGCCAGTTCTGCGAGTAAGTCTGAACTGATCTCTGAACCATCAGCAAAATAAAAACGGGGTTTTTCATAATTGTAAGAAGGTCCCAGTAAGGTATTGGCAAAGGCTGGAACACCCTTAAGATTGTCATGGCGGATCATCGGCATATTTAAATGGTAGTGCACTCTCCCATCATGTGCGGGACTGATCCGCTGGCCGGGTATCATCTGGATAAACTGCTGTAGCTCCTGCTGGCCGACTTGCTCTGCATCTTCAATATTCAAGGCAGTGGCCACATACTTCTGCCAGATCGGTTTGGGTAAATAACGGCTAATGGTCATCGGCTCGGTAAATTTCTGCTTGAGAGCATCCGACATATTTTTCCAGACTTCATGCCCATCACATAAGGCAGTCTGCGAACCACGCGAGGCACTTTTCTCACTGAAAAAGGCGATAATATCGGGCGGTAAAGGCGTCGTACCATTTTCAATATGCAGTCCCATGGCCTGGGTGCCGGCATCAACTTTCTGAGACTGGCGAGTGACATTTTCGCGTGCAGGATCATAAGTCAGCCGCTGGCATAACCTATTCATGAGTTCACTAAACGAGGTCACGTCATAGTGTTCATGTCTTAACAAAACCCAACCCTGCTCTACCAATTGCGTTTTAATCTGTTTAGGTGTGGTGTTCAAAGCTCGCTGTGCAATATTCATGTGTTCTCTCTCATTCAACAGATCTATGGGTCTGTGAATTATGCAAAAATAAGTTGGGACTCGCCCGGCATCAGTTCAGCCTGAAACTTTTGCTGAATCTGCTGTCTGCGCAGTTTGCCGTTGTCGGTCAACATCTGGTTGTCTAAAGAAAATGGCTCTGGAGACCTACACCAGTGTTTAACCTGCGCATAGTCCGGCATCCGGCTATTGGCCCGCTGAAGTGCTGCTGCCAGTTGCTGGTCTTGCGTATCATCCGGGGCATAAATCACGGCCGAAAGATGTGGCTGGGCTTCGCCAAAAATGGCAATCTGCTGGATTTCCGGCTCGGTCAGACTGTTGGATTCGACCCATTCCGGAGAAATATTACGTCCAAAACTGCTGATAATTATCTGCTTGATGCGTCCGGTAATGTACAAATAGCCATCCTCATCAAAATATCCGGCATCACCCGTATGAATATACGGTGTCGCAGTCATGTCATTGACATAACCCAGCATGGCATTACCCTTCACTACTACTTCGCTGTTGGCTGCAATCTCAACTTCGACATACGGTAAAATCCGGCCCACACTGCCAATGCGGCGTGCACCCGGCAGATTCAGACTGACCACCGAGGCACACTCGGACAGGCCATAACCCTCATAAACCGGAAGGTTAAGTTGCTTACACTGTTTGAGTAAATCAGCAGAGACTTTCCCTCCACCGACCGCAATAAATTTCAGCGTCTTGAAACCTGCAGCCCCGTGTTCAGCGCTATATTCCACAATCGCTTTCAGCATCTGCGGTAATAAAATCACACTTTCGATTTGATAGCTCTGCAGTGCATTTACAAACCGTTGTGTATCAAAAGTATGATTAGATGTCAGGCCAAACTGGCTCACCTCACCGACTACTACAGCGCGCCCCATGCTCAGTGCGACATAAATGCCGGCAATATTTTCCAGCAAGGTGGCAAATGGAATCAGGCACAAATGCCGTCCAAGCTGACTGCTGGCCAATGCATGACTGAGTGAATGCGTAATTGATTCTATGGTGTCTTCAGCCAGACACACGCCTTTCGGTGTCCCCGTACTGCCAGAGGTATAGGTGATTTTTGCCGGCTGCTGGGTTTGTAAAGAAGATGAATACTGTACTGCCTGTTCTAGCTGAAAAAAGCGTGCATGTAGCTGGCCAGCAATAAAAATCTCATCTCTACTCATGTCTTGAGCCAGATTTAACAGCCATTCTGGTGCAGAGAAAGATTCATCCAGAATACAGAGCAGCTCTGTTTGGCTGTCGGAAAGCAGATGCCGTACTTGGGCTACAGTAAAAAATAGAGGAACAGGTATTACAGTCATGCCGGCTTTTTGTGCGGCAAGATCGACCACAATCCAGTCGATGCTGCTCACGCCCCATAAGGCCAGATGGCGCAGATTAAGCTGCTTGAAACCGGCACTCAATAATTCTACCCGCTGCTGTAGCTCCGCATAGCTGAGGGTTGCCTGTGTGGTGACTACCGCTTCTAGCTGCGGATATTGTCGTGCTTGCAGGCTGATACGTTCAAATAAAGCAGTCATCATTTAAATTCTGTGCCTCGCTGATCAAGCAAAATGCTTTAATGACTAAATTGATAAAATTGACGAGCGACTTGTAGGGCCTCTGCCACATCAATCGCCAGCACATAAGGTTTCTGCTGGTAATAACTGCCCCACAGGCGTTGTGCCTCTCCAACGACTTGCGGGTCAGCCTTTTCAAGCACATGAAAATGTAATCCCATTTGTTGCAGCACATAACGCACAGCGGCTGTCCCGGTACATACTGCCCATTCGATGTGTTGCTGCGAGAGATGAAAAACCAGAAAGGCCACCATCAGTTTGGCTTTGTCCATATCTAGTGCTGCAAGATTGCCAATTTCTACCACTTTGTCTCGACTGACCTGGGTTTGGCTCGGTTTACTTAATGTGTTTTCAACGGGTTCATCGAGATACTGTTCCAGAAAGGCATTAAATTGATTTAAATGCTGCATACCAATCACCACCTGCATCTCGGCGCCTTGATAACCTGCAAACAGGGTCGAAGAGAAGCTCGATACAGTGGCCTGATGGACTTGCTGATATTTTTCCTGAATAAAATGTTCCAGGCTACGGCGTTCAGGTGTCTCGCTTTGTTCTACAGTTTTGACCGTCAAATGTAGCGATTGATCCTGTGCTGAAATTACCGGATACGCCGGAGGTACTTGTAGTAAAAATTTATTGTGATTGATTTGTTTTTTATATTCAGGCTGCTTGAAATATGTATTTAGAAAGTGAATCTGACTAGATAAATAAGGATCAAAACTGAACTTGATCATTTGGCTCACACCACGAAATTAACTTGCTACTCAAGATAGAAGCCCAAACTTAAAAAATTCTTAATTTTGTGCAAAAGAATGTAAAAGCTGTGTGTATAAAAAATCCAGAGAACGGCCGGTTTTTTTAAGAGCATTTTAAGATTGAAAATTTAAGTTAATCCTATCTCTTGTTAACTGAATCTGCTTTATGTCTTCCTACCGATCACCTTATAAAGGCACCTCAGGAACGCAGCGTATTTTTAATGCGACCCGTTATTCCATGGCTGGTTTTAAAACCGCCTTTCAAAATGAGGCCGCCTTCCGGCAGATCCTGCTGATTAATCTTATTTTGATTCCTCTAAGCTTTTGGATGCCAGTTAGCCGAGTTGAGCAAGCGCTCATGGTCGCCGTGTGCCTATTGGCGTTGATCATTGAACTGATTAACTCAGCGATAGAGGCAGTGGTAGATCGTATTTCCATGGAACGGCATGAACTGTCTAAAAATGCCAAGGATATGGGCAGTGCGGCTCAGTTTGTAGCACTTAGTTTAATTGCCCTGACCTGGGGCATCATTTTGGCTGGTCATTTGATTTGACCTCTGCTCTTGCTACTGCCTGAAATGGAAAACTTAAAAATGATCACTGACCGTTCCCGGTTTTTACTGACCCAAACTTTACTTTTGATCTTCAGTTTTTTGATTCTTCTCAACTTCTTTGACATTGGAGGAGTGCTGGACTTACAGCTCATCTATCCCTTTATCGATGATCATGGTCAATTTCCCCTTCGAAAACAATGGGCACTGGCAGAACTCAATCATCGCTATGTTAAAGACCTGCTGATTCTAGTGTATATCACATTATTACTGGGCTGGTTGGCATCACTGAAATGGCAGAACTGGTATATACGGCGCTGGGAATTTGGCTATTTTTTTAGCATGGTAGTGCTGACCACAGCCTCGATCGGAATTTTAAAATCCCAGTCAGCCCATGCCTGTCCCTGGGATATGACCATACCTACCCATAATGGGATTTTGTGGGATTTTAGTGCCACTGCAGGCCACTGTTTTCCTGGAGGGCATGCATCTAGTGGTTTTGCGTTAATGGCCGGCTATTTTGTTTATCGTATTTCTAACCGCAAGCGTGCTTATTTTCTTCTGATCGGTGCAGTAATTTTAGGGTTGGCCATGGGCTGGGCACAAATGATGCGCGGAGCACATTTCCTGAGTCATAATTTATGGACTGGCTGGATTATCTGGTGCATCAATGTCATTGGCTATACGCTGTTTAGCCACAAACTACCAATAGAAAAGACCACTCCTATACGCTCTAGTATCAGGCAACCTTAACTCCAAAAAACTAGAAGCCTATTTGCTTAGGCTTTGGCCAAAGGAAACTTGACCTGTACACAAAGGCCACTCAGATTGACACTTCGCGAAAATTCTAGTGTTCCACCCAAGCGCACGGTGGCTTTATCTACAATGGATAAACCCAAACCGCTGCCAATTTCTGCATGGTTATGTATCCGGTAGAAGCGTTGCCGGATCTGAGTGAATTGAGCAGGATCTATCCCTGCCCCACTGTCTTCAATTTGTAAAACCGCCTGCTGGCCTTGCTGGAAAATTGATACATTGATCACGCCATCCTTCGGACTATATTTAATCGCATTATCAATCAGGTTATAAATGATTGAGTGCAAGGCCGAGGCTTGGCCCTGAATCAACAGTTCCTGCTGCTGCTCTACCCCTAAATCAATCTCTTTTTGTAGCGCTAGTTGAATTAGTTCTTCGATACAGGTGATGGTCATCTGATTCAGTGATAACAATTGAACAGGCTCACTCAAACCTTCGGTCACATCCTGTTTGGCCAGACTTAATAACTGGTTGACCAGATGCTGCATACGCAAAATGCCTTGACTCAAATTATGGATAGACTCGCTTTGAGGGAACTGCTGTAGCAAAATTTGCAGCTGTAAGTTTAGTGCTGTCAGTGGCGTGCGTAATTCATGGGCAGAATCTGCTACAAATTGACGTTGTTCCTGTTGGGCCAGAGAAATGCGGCCAAACAAATAATTCATTTCCTGAATGGTCGGTTCCAGCTCCAAGGGATAATCTTTCATTGCAATTGGCTTTAAGTCTTGTGCCTTGCGGCTGGCCAATTCAGTTTTAAAATCATTGAGCGGCTGAAAATTTTTCCGGATCATCCAGCCTAAGCCAAATACTGCAAAAGGTAAAAAAAGCACATAAGGAAGAAACATATTGGCTGCCAGCTCCAGCGCCAGTTCCTGCCGGACATTTTGCTGCTGGCTCACCTGAATCTGTAATTGCTTACCAGGAATAATATAAGTTAACCAGGTTCCATATGGCGTTTGATGCTTGTAGAAACCTGCTTTCCTGACCGGTGCCACCAGAACATCCTGCGGATGGAAGGAAGTGGCTGTATCTGTATAGGACCAGATATCTACAAATAAATCTTCTTCACTGTATTGTTTTGCCAGATCAATTTGGCTTTGTAAGGGTTGCGGATGATTTTCTGAAATGCGCTCTGCCAGACTTTGCATCTGTTTATCCAGTACTTCATTAATTTCTTCGAGCGCAATCCGGTATGCTGCAAAGATTAGCACACAGCCCAGTACCACGCTAAATAATGAAATATAAATAACCAGACGTTTTTGCAAGGAATAACGTTTTTGCATGGTGCTCATCCTAAGCGATACCCTAGCCCACGTATGGTACGTATGAAGTCTTTTCCTAGTTTTGCCCGCAGATGATGGATATAGACTTCCACCGTATTACTGCTGACATCACTGTCAAAATCATAAAGCTTGTCTTCCAGATCATTCTTGGAAAAAATTTTATTCGGATGATTTAGCATGGCCATTAAGATAGACCATTCCCGGTTGGATAATTCTAGAGCCTGTCCATTAAACAGAGCGATATGCTGCTCCAGATCTAGTTCCAAACCACTGTGTAATAATTTCTTATTCGTATCTATCTCGGTATTTTTTAAACCACTACGGCGTATTAAGGCATGAATACGGGCCAGCAACTCGTCAAATTCATAAGGCTTGATTAAATAGTCATCTGCTCCCTGATTCAGCCCATCCACCCGGTTTTGTAACTGATCCCGGGCGGAGATAATCAGCACCGGTAAATTCGGAAACTTCTGCCGGATATTTTTTAGCACCAGCATGCCATCCATCATCGGCAAGCCTAAATCGAGCAGGACAATATCGTAGACCTGCTGCTGTAACTGTTTTAAACCCTCAATCCCATTATTGACCCAATGCACATCAAACTGATGCAGCTTGAGCAATGTTTCAGTCGACTCGGCAATCATAAAGTCGTCTTCAATAATTAGTATTTTATGCATTTCAAGCTCTGTTCTTTAAGGATGGTGAGCATTGTGCAAGCATATCATTTTTAGCTTCAATCACTTGCGTTTTTATATCCAGCAAGCTTAATAAGCTGGGGAAAAGATGATCGTGACTACGGGCTTGGTTGGTCTGTCCTTTGAGACAGCTGATCTGCTGGATATTCTGCTGCTTCCAGGCATCGGAGAACCACATCAGCATCGGGACATGGGTTTGCTGAGTGGGCGCCATGCTATAAGGAGCACCATGCAGGTATAAACCATGCTCTCCGGTAGATTCTCCATGATCAGACAGGTACCAGAAACCGGTCTGATATTGAGTCTGCTGCTTTAAAGTTTCAATGATCTGGGCAAGAACATGGTCTGTATATACAATCGAATTATCATAGCTATTCTTTAATTCTTCAGCACTACAGCCCTGAATGGCATTGCTATTACAGGTCGGTTGAAATGGCTGATATGGCGCTTTGGAACGCTTGAAATATGCGGGGCCATGGCTGCCCATCTGATGCAGCACAATTAACTGCGGTTTCTGGTTATTTTTATCCAGATGCGCCAGATAATCTTTCAGGCTATCCACCAGAATTTCATCAAAACATTCACCACCAGCATCACACCACTTCTGTTTTAGTTGTGCCGGAATCTGGTATTTTTGTACCCGGTCACAGGCACCTTTACAGCCAGAATTATTATCAATCCAGGTCACCTGATACCCGGCGCGCTGCGCAATATCCAGCAAACCTTCTCGGTGGCTGGCTAGCTGCTCATCATAGGTTTCCCGTGACATGCCCGAAAACATACAAGGGACTGAAACGGCTGTTGCAGTTCCACAGGAGCTGACCTGATTGAAATTAATCACCGCTAACTTGCTCAGTTCAGGATTGGTATTGCGCGCATAGCCATTTAAAGCAAAACTCTCGGCACGTGCAGTTTCTCCAACAACTAGCACCATCAATTTGGGATGATGCTGCATTTGGGCCTGCTGTAACAGATGTACATCTTCGCCGAAAACCACCAAAGGTAAATTCGCTTTAGGTGCTTTCTTTTTATAATAGGACAAGGTGGACGCGATGCTATTTTGTGGAGAAAGCATACCCTTCAGATCGCGGTGCTCACGGAAGATGGCGGCATAATCGACATAGAAACAGAACAATAAACCTAGAATCAGTCCGAGTGAGACTACACTGCTCAGGCTTTTATGCACCAGCTGATGCCCAAGCGATGCAGGCTGAATTTTAAGCATCCAGATGATAAAAAGTGGAAAAACTACAAATACTAGTATCCAGATGACCAGTCGCATTGACCAGAGATCTCGAACTTCGCGGGCATCGGTTTGCAGCATATTCTGAATCTGGTCTGGCGTAATAACGACCCCCAGACTATTGACAAAATAAGCACTAAAACCACCCAGAATGATCAGGACACTGGCCAGTATTTTGGCGTTCCATTTCCAGTTCAGCCACTGTAATACCAAGTTGTAAAAGGCAATGATGATCAATGCCGTGGCGGCCAGTAACAGACCTGCTTTCAGATTGGCATAAGGCGTAAATTCATGAATTTTCTGATAGAAAGCAAAGTTTAAGATCAGTCCTAGCCAAATAGCGAGCAACATATTGAAGCCTGAAAGACTAATCGACTTTTTAGGTCGCTGACTAAAAAAAGACGAATGGGAAAACAGCTTCAGCATGATCCGTGGCTCAAAGACTTTAAGATGCTTTAGCCTAGAATCTGAAACTTAAAAATGGCTTAAAATGACTGGATCATTTCATAATATATGCAAACCAGCCCTTCTTTATTTCAAACTCAGAAGAATAAAGATAAGTCCTAACATATGTAGAATCTGGCTAGGTGCAAAATACAGAAAAAATTTCCATCCCCCAGTCACAAAAGAATTGATACTTTTAGACACCGCATGTGCCGCAAGTCCAATCATAACAGCATAAATTAAAGTCAGGTTGTGAGGATTTCCCTGTATCACTACACCTGCTACAGCAGCATGCACTTCAAATAAAGAGGCTAAAAAAGTGCCTAAAATTAAGCCGCTATCCCCCAGTAGAAGATTCGCGCCGTAAATCCCAGCCTGGATTAAGGTCAAACTGACCGCAATAATTACCGCTTCTTTGATACTGAACATCCGGCTATCAATTTCTTGTATTTCATTAATGCTCATACTGTTATCCGCATGGGGAGTTCGATAAATCAAGAATCCAGCTGCAATACATAAAATTCCGATCCCCACCAAACTCGGAATCAGCAAGAACTTGAACCACTCTACGCTCACTCCCAGAACAATCAGCAAAAGCTGTAATAAGGTGGCAATACAGGAGATCAATCCAGCACCTGCATTTAATTTAGCACTGGCCTGTCCGGATCGGACTTGCATGCCCAAACTGGCAACTGTGGCCGTACTGGAGACAAATCCCGAGGCTAAGGCAGATAAAATAAGCGCCTTATCATTGGACAGGATTCGTTTTGCCACATGTGCCATGGACTGCACAATCAAGATTAAAATGAGTAGTTTCAGGATGATATAGGGATTCAGTACGGCGCCCCACAAGGGCTTATTGGGCATGACCGGCAACGCAATCAATATCAAAGCCAATAAAAGTAAGCCATCTCTTAACTCATAGCTTTGGATCGTTTTTCCGGCAAATTGATGCAGTGTCTGTTTGCCCATCAGGATGATCGTAAGTAGAACCGCCATCCCTGCAGCAAGTGGGATATTCCACACACAAATAGCGCCAATGATATAGGTCATCAAAAAAGCCAGTTCAGTGGTAGAACCGATATCCTGCTTCTGTTGAAACAGGCTATACACACAGAACAGGCTGACCGCGACGGCTCCTATCACTCCAATATAGAGATGCAAAAGGGGTAAATTCAAAGAATGGTTTTATAGCTTATTAGATGCAATTTAGAAGTGAATGAATGAAACTCATCTAAAGATTAGAAAATATCAGTCTATTCACTCTGTTTAATTTCATTTAAATCATTCGTTAGAAAGGCGTCTGAGGTCACCCCACTATCAATGAATAACCTCAACATCCACGTAAATCTTAAAATTCTTCCCGCTGTAATTCATTCACCGTTTGCCCCTGCTTTGCAAACCACTGATCACGACGTTCAAACAAGCGTGGCGCCGCCTGATTCACTTGATCAATTAGAGCCTGTAAATCGGCATTGATCAAACGGCCATTTTTAACCACAGTCTGTCCCGCCACCATCGTCATCACGACATCTTGGCCTTGAACTGCATGGACTAAATTGGTATGCAAATTAAATAATTTTCTATGATCAATCAACGGCGTCATCCGCGGTGTATCCAGTTTCACCGCAATCAGGTCGGCCTGTTTGCCGACTTCCAATGAACCAATTTCATCTTGCATACCCAAGGCTTTAGCTCCTGTAATCGTAGCCATTTGACAGACTGACCAGGCATCCAGGGCGGCCGCATCCAGCGAAGAAAATTTGGCCAGCAATGATGCCGTTTTCATTTCTTCAAATAGATCCAGATTATTGTTTTCTTTTTCTCCGTCAGTACCCAAACCCACCGCAACGCCTTGACGTAGCATTTCAACGACAGGCGCTGCACCGGAAGCCAACTTCATGTTGGAAATCGGGTTATGTGCCACACCCACTGCATGTTGTTTTAAAATTTGAATCTCGTTGGCATCCGCCCAAACGCAATGTGCCAATAAAGTTTTCGGTACATCGAGCAGTCCCAATTTTTCTAAACTTTCAATTGGACGCATGCCAGAGCGGCGTAAATTTTCCTGTACATCAAACTGGCTTTCGTTGCTGTGGGTATGAAAACCGGTTTGATAGTCATTACACAGCTTTTCAATGCGTTTTAATGCTGAAGCTTCAGCATAAAACAGGTGCTCTAAACCCACCCAAACCTGAATACGTCCATTCGCCTGCTGATGCCAACGATTGATTAAGGCCTCATTACTTTTTAAGGTTTCAAAATAATTGTGATCCGGATGCTCTGCGACATAAGGCACTAGAACGGCACGAATCCCTAAGGCTTTTGCTGCCTCCGCACTACCCTCCATATAACGCCACATATCGACAATAGTGGTGGTTCCCGACAAAAGTGCCTCGGCATAACACAAATAAGAAGCAATTTTCGCATCTTCGGGTGTCAACACCCGGTGCATGGGGTCAATATACTACTGTAACCAATCCCAAACCGGTAATCCTTCAGCCGTGCCGCGCAATAAACCGGAATGACAATGGGTATTGATCAAGCCCGGCATCAGGATCGTTTGTGGGTAATCCTCAATGAGCCCCTCTGGATAGCATTGAGTTAATTGCGCCAATGTACCCACTGCTTTTATTTGGTCGTCCTCAATCAGTATCGCGCCATTTTTAATACATTCATTCTGCGCATTCATGGTAAGGACATAGGAAGCTGTTAAAATTTTCATGATTTATACTCAAATCTATTCTATTTATGATGAATGGCTGCGGTTATGGCACGAAGGTTTTGCCTAAAGAAGAGGGTAAATTCATTTTCAACACTTTTTTATTCCGTGAAATCATGACCAGTACCACAATGGTGGCTATATAGGGCAATGCGGCAAGCAGCTCGTTCGGCACCTTGATTCCAAGCGCCTGGGCGTGAAATTGCAAAATGGTTACGCCCCCAAACAGGTAAGCGCCGAGCATTAAACGTGTTGGTTTCCACACCGCAAATACTACCAGTGCAATGGCAATCCAGCCGCGGCCTGCCACCATATTTTCAATCCACATCGGGGTATATACGGTCGATAAAAATGCTCCGCCAACCCCTGCCATCAAACCGCCAAATAGCACTGCGCCATAACGAATCGCCAACACGTGATAACCCATGGCATGCGCACTTTCCGGTGATTCTCCGACTGCTTTAAGCAATAAGCCCAAACGGGTTTTGGCCAAGACAAACCACACCAGAAAGAAGACCAAGATTGACAGATAAACCACATAGTTTTGCTGGAACAAAATCGGACCCAATACTGGAATATCCGCTAATAGTGGAATATTAAAATTAGCCAGACCCGGTAAAGCCATACTGACGTAGTTCTGTCCCAAAAATGCAGAGATACCGAGTCCAAAAATGGTTAAAGCCAAACCGCACGCGGATTGATTGGTACTTAAAGACAAGGTAAAAAAGGCAAAAATCAGGGCCATCAGCATGCCTGCCAGACCACCCATCAATAAGGCACTTAATACACTGGCATCATATTGCGCAGCAAAAGCAAAACCTGCAATTGCACCGACCAGCATCATCCCTTCTACTCCAAGATTAATCACACCTGTCCGCTGTGTGACCAATTCCCCCAGACCTGCGAAAATCAGTGGTGTTGCTGCTGCAACAGTACCTGCAAGAATTGCAGTTATTTCTAAAGCCATATCATGCTTCCTTTTGCTGTAGACAACATTGGATTAAAGGGTGGTTGTTGTGGGCTGAGGGACCGGTGACGCCATTTTTTTGCTAAAACGGTAACGGTTTTCAATTAATGCATCAGAAGCCAACAGGAAAAACAACAGCAGGCCCTGGAAGATACCGGTAATCGCGACCGGAAGCTGGAGCTGCATTTGTGCCATTTCGCCGCCCAGATAAATCAGCGCCATAAAACAGCCTGACAGCACAATACCGATTGGGTTTAAACGCCCTAGATAGGCCACAATAATCGCTGCATAGCCATAACCTGGGGACAGGTTCGGATTCAGCTGACCAATAGGTCCAGCCACTTCACAGATACCGGCAATACCTGCCATCATTCCGGAAATCACCAGACTCATCCAGATCGCTTTGGAGGAAGAAAAACCTGCGTATTTGGCAGCTAAAGGTGCCTGACCGCTGACTTCCAGTTTATAGGCCGTCAGACTTTTACGCATAAAAACCCAGAACAGGACCACTGCAAAAAGAGTGATAAAGATAGAGGCATTAATGCGTGTGCCTTCTACAATGAATGGCAGCGTTGCACTCTCACTAAAAACCACCGATTGTGGGAAGTTCATCCCTTCAGGATCACGCCAGGGACCATTGACCAGGTATAGCAACACACATACTGCAACATAATTCATCATCAGGGTGGTCAGGGTTTCTTCAGCATTAAAATGGGTTTTCAGTAAGGCAGGAATTGCGCCCCAGAGTGCCCCACCGAGTGCACCCATAACGATCATTAAAGGGAGAATCCACCAGCCGATTTGATCATGAAATAAAATCGCAATACCACCGCCAAAAATTGCCCCGATGGTGAGCTGACCTTCAGCACCAATATTAAATAATTTGGCCCTAAACCCCACCGCCAGTCCCAAGGCGATTAAAATCAATGGTCCGGCTTTGACTGCAAGTTCACTCCAGCCATAAGATGATGTCAGTGGTTCAATAAAGAAGATGTACATCGCTTGCGCGGGATTGATGCCTAGCATTAAAAACAGAATACTGCCGACAATCAGCATGGCCAGCAGTGCAATGAGCGGTGAAAGCCACTTCATGATTTGAGAGGGATGTTCACGCGGTTCCAGTAAATGCATGTCGCTCTCCTCTCAACCTGTATATTTGTTTTTTGGCTATATTAAGCATGAGCTTGCTGCTCCTCTACTATGATCGCAGTGTCATGGCTTGGAATGCCTGACATCAAGACTCCAACATTTTCAGTATTCGTTTCATGGGTAAGTATCGCTGGAGATAACTCACCATTGGCCAAGACACAGAGACGATCACTGATTTCAAACAGCTCTTCTAATTCTTCTGAAATCACCAAAATGGCAACACCTTGTCGAGAGAGATCGATCAGGGTTTGCCGGATAAACACGGACGCGCCTACATCGACGCCCCAGGTCGGTTGAGCCACAATCAGGAATTTCGGGTTTTGCAGAATTTCCCGGCCCACAATAAATTTTTGTAAATTTCCACCGGACAAGGAACGCGCTTCTGCCTCTGGGCCACCGGCTTTCACCCCGAATTTTTCAATACAGTGCTCGGCAAAAAGCTTACATTGCGCAAACTTGATTAATCCCCATTGCGTCAGATTCTGCCGAAATGCAGTCAGCAAGGCATTCTGGGACAGTGTCATGTTCGGGACTGCTCCTCGGCCCAAACGTTCTTCAGGTACAAAGCCCAGGCCCAAGTCACGCCGTTGTCCGGGACTGAATCGGGAAATATCGATTTGATCCAGAACCATCCGGCCATGTTTCAGGCTGTTTTCACCCGACAATAAAGACAGTAATTCTGCTTGCCCATTGCCAGAAATCCCGGCAATTCCTACAATTTCACCGGCACAAATATTTAAATTGATATTTTTCAGCGATACACCAAAAGGATCATCGGACTGGTAATTGAGATTCTCGACCTGAAATAGCACCTGTTTTTCACCTGTATATTCAGGGCGTACATAGGTCGGTAAATCATGGCCAATCATTAAGCGCGCTAAATCACTGGTGCTGTTGTCTTTGGGCTTAACATTTCCGGTCACACGACCATTACGCAAGATGGTTGCTTCATCACAAAGTTCTTTGATCTCATGTAATTTATGACTGATATATAAAATTGAAACGCCTTGGGAGGCCAATAAACGCAAGGTTTTAAACAGTCGCCGTACCGCTTGTGGCGTCAGTACCGAGGTAGGTTCATCTAAAATGATTAAAGCGGGATTTTGCAAAAGGCAGCGAATAATTTCGACACGTTGCCGCTCACCTACCGATAAAGAATGTACTTCGCGGCGTGGATCAATGGGTAAACCATATTGTTCTGAAACTTCAATAATTTTTTGGCTCAGGACTTTTAAATGAATCTTTTCATCCAGTCCCAGCAAAATATTTTCCACCACGGTCAAGGTTTCAAATAAAGAGAAATGCTGATAGACCATGCCAATCCCGAGTTTTCTTGCCATCGACGGGTTATCAATATGAACTTCTTTACCGTTCCAGAGGATTTGTCCTTGATTGGCCTTGGTTGCCCCATAAATGATTTTCATCAGGGTACTTTTGCCAGCACCATTTTCACCCAAAATGGCATGAATTTGCCCAGGTTGAACGGTTAAATGTATCTGGTCATTCGCTTTCAATGAATTGTAACTTTTACAGATATTGATGAGCTGTAAACGCGGTACACCTGAAGAAGAACGTGCGTTCAACTCTTGCGCATGAGCAGATCTATCGTGTTGAGAGGTCATCATCAGTGCCCTATTCAATGCTGTGACAGTGCGGCATCCATCTGAAGCGTGCAGGCATTCAGATGGATGCGGGAAAGTACATCAAAGTATTTAAAGTTTTTTGAATTGCAAAATGACAAAGCTTTATTTCGGTAATGAACCCTCTACGCCCTTCACGTAGTAATTCATTTTGCTTAGTGCCGCATCATCTAGGCGCTTGCCCTTTGCCAAGACCAATGTGCCATCCTGTTTATGAATCGGGCCGGTAAATGGATGCAGTGTGCCTTTTAAAATGCCATCACGTACGCTGAGCGCTTTTGCTTTAGAGGCTGCCGACACTGAAGGACCAAAGCTTTCGATATCGACGGCTTTTTGTTTTACGCCATACCACATTGCACTTGGTTTCCAGGTTTTCTTGCTGACTTGCGTCATTACCGGAGTATAAATCTTTTCCCAATGTAAAACCGATGCAGCAAGATGCGCTTTAGGGCCAAATTTGCTCATGTCAGAATCCCAGCCAAAAGCAAAGACACCTTTTTGTTCAGCCGCCTGTACCACTGCTGGAGAATCGGTATTTTGCATCAGCACATCTGCGCCTTGAGCAATCAAAGCCAAGGCTGCATCACGTTCTTTGCCCGGGTTAAACCATGAATTCACCCAAATGACTTTGGTTTTAATTTTTGGATTTACACTTTGTGCACCGAGGGTATAGGCATTGATATTACGGATAACTTCAGGAATCGGAAAAGACGCAACTACACCCAAAACATTATTTTTGGTTTTTTGCCCTGCGACCACACCCAGCATATAAGCACCTTCATAGGTACGGACATCGTAGACCCCTAAGTTTTTGCCTTGCTTATAACCGGTTGCATGCATAAATACTGTATTGGGAAATTGCTTGGATACTTTCTCCATTGCATTCATATAACCAAACGAAGTCGCAAAAATGACTTTATTGCCTTGTTGTGCCAGGTTGCGGATCACACGTTCGGCATCTGCTGTTTCAGGGACATTTTCGATATAAGAGGTTTTATATTTTCCTGCGAGGGTTTTTTCAGCCTTAATCCGGCCTTGATCATGAGAATAAGTCCAGCCATGGTCGCTGGTTGGACCAATATAAACAAACGCGGCTTTATCTTGGGCCTGAACATTCGCGACAGCGGCCATGCTCATTACACCGCTTGCCATTAACACCCCTACCAATTTTTTCAATCCGGTTTTCAAGCTATTTTTTTCTTTCATTCTATTCTGCTCTTGGTTGTTCTGTGTCATGCAACACATGCTTTAAAATGACTTCACGCAAATGTGCTCAGTCTGTTCAATATATAATTAGCAATAAGCATTCCAGTTTTTATTAAAAATAATAAAAATAGGGTTTTAAAATAAGATATTTTTGTTTTTTATATTTAATAAAAGCGTACTTTTATTAAATTTATAAATACTAATTTTATAATTGATCCTAAAATTTAATTTGATGAAAGGATTTTTTTATTTTTGCTTATAAGTGGTGCGATAAAATAAAATGCCTTAAATTTGCACATTCCTTTTTTTAATCCAAGCTTCATGTTTTTCATGAGCAAAGATAAATGTAAATGATAGAACCATGTATTGAGCTTCATTGATGGAATGGAGTTGTTTTTTGATATAAGCTATTAATATTAAAATAGATTAATAGTATTTTTTAATAATTGGATTTAGCTTGTAATGCACCGAAAGATTGATGTTTTACAGATATTGTTCTTTTCTCTCCTCATTGAAGGAGGTTGGAAATCGCTAATCGAAGCTTGCTTAGATTGATTTATTTTAATTTCCAAATTTTGACAATCTTAATCAATTTTAATTAAAGAATAAGGAGATATAAATAATATTTTGATCATTCAAAAATAATATAAATAAAAACCACCATATTAAAATATAGGGTTTCTATTCAAAATTTAATCTATATTTTAAATTTTAAGATATATTAGACAACATAACGTTTACTTAATCCCCACTCGGCTAAGATTCGACGGTAGGTCGTTGAAGAGCGATCCGCTTCAAAATGCGCTTCCATGGAAATATCGAGCGGTAATTCCTCAGGTTTCTGGCTTTCCACCATGTCCTGATCTTCGGCAAAAATTTGTGCATTGAAGTCATATACCGCCTGTAAATCTCCTGTGGTATCGAAGTTGCGTGTCAGTGGCACAAATAAACGGGTTTTATTGTGTGAGATCGGACAACAGGCATTGAGAATTTTTAATAGTCCCTGTTCTGGGAAATGTACGGTAAGTACTGCAGAAAACGGCGGATAGACATCAAATACACGTTTCCATAAAAAGCCTTCTGGCGCCAAATGTTGCATACCATGCGGATAGTTGCTGACACTGCTGACATATTCGGTATGCAGGCCGTAATTTGTACGTTCTGTCGTGTATTTGGGTACAACCTGATTTTCAGGATCTGCGAAAGAACCCTGATGAACCCAGGCAAAATGTGCAACATCAATAAAGCCTTCCAGTTGACGGCCACTTGAGCCGCCAATATCCACAAACGGCGGTAAAATTGCCTGATGATCTGGCATCTCCCAGGTATCTAAAACAGGAAAATTGGCTTTTGCTTCGTCACGGCCAAAAATACTGGTCCAGATCAAGCCATATTTTTGCACTACTGGAAATTTGGTCAGAGAAAAGCGCTCAGAAATGTTGGTCAGCTCGGGTTGTGCAGGAATTTTGATACATTTTCCCTGGCCATTATAGTGTAGACCATGATAAGGACAGACCAGATTTTCACCCGAAACCCAGCCTTTGGTTAAGGGTACACCCCGATGTGGACAGATATCTCGGACCAGATGAATATCGCCACTTTCTGTTTTGTACAATGCCAGTTTGACATCAAGCAGGGTTACTTGTTGCGGTTGGGTAGAAACGTCCTGAATCCGTGCAACCGGATACCAGTGACGAGCCAGAATGTCCCAGTCCTGATCATCAAACTGGCTATAGCAGGGTTTGTTGAATAAATTGATGACTGGAATGGCGTTCATATAAAACCTATAGTCTTTCTGTGGATGGTCTCTTTTTACAGGCCTTGAACAGTGCATAACTGTGCAATTTTAGCTTTGCTTATGATTGAAATTACTGAATTTATTGTCATTCTGTCTATTAGAATGATTCGTACTATTCATTCTTGAAATTAGAACACATCAACCATGTACAAATGTACTTGCCGATTAAAGCTGCCTTCTTTGGCATAAAACTCGCATAAACACGTTTATCTCAAATATTGATATGAATAAAAGGTGGTTCTTCGCTTGACTAAATTAATGAATACGCCTTTTTCCCGATTTTCAGAATATTTTCTCGCGGTGGCGAAAACGGGAAGTTTACGCAAGGCCGCAGATCAATTATTCATTTCCGTGTCTGCAGTACATCGGCAAATTGCTCTGGCTGAAGAAGAACTGGGAATTGTGTTATTTGAGCGCTTGCCCAATGGTTTAAAATTGACACTGGCGGGCGAATTACTCTATGCCGATGTTATGAAATGGCAAAAAGAATTCCAGCAAACCCGGATTCGCTTTGATGAAATTCAGGGACTTACGCGTGGGACCATCGAATTTGGTTTAATTTCTGCTTTAAATGATGGTTTTGTCATGCAGTCCGTGCAATATATGTATGAACATTATCCCTGGATTAATTTTAATATCCGGGTCGCAGACAGTGAGATTATCGCCAAGAAGATCATGGATGCAGAATTGGATTTTGGTTTGATCTTGAATCCAAAAGCACACCAACACCTTGAAGTGGTTCATTTTTTAGAATTGCCTTTAGGTTTTGTGATGGGTAAATCACATCCTCTTGCTCAAGCAGAAAAGATTTATTTTTCCGATACCTTGAATGACAACCATTTTATTCCGGCCGACCCCCTGATTATTCATGATTATGTACAGGCACTGTATAAACATCATCAATTTATACCCGCACGTAAAACGGAATCGAATGATATCCGCCTGATGAATACTCTCATTAAGGCGAATACCGGGATTGGAATTTTTAGTTATCTCGATGTTTTACCGTATGTCGAGCGAGATGAAGTGATCTTTAAACCTATCTCTGAAAAAGGGCTGCATCCGCTGACCATTGCCCTCTGTGTGGCGCCTAAACGCCAGATTTCACGCGTTTCCCAGTTGATGATCAAACATATTATTGAACAAATGGAAGCCTTAAAAAGCAAGGTGCAGCAACTGTAGTATTTTCATACCTAAATAACAAAAACCGCGATGGCCAAAATCGCGGCTTTTATTCAATATTAATGCTGAAATTAACTGTTTTTAATCCAATGGATTTCCCACAATATTGCTAATAATCCCTTTCATAATATGCGGGCCTTGCTCTTTACGCAGGTCTGCATACCAGTCTTTGGTAATTTGTTCATCTTTCATATGCGTGACATCACAACGCTTACGTGCACGTAGCAGCAATTCATTGGCGCGTTCATTGCGTTTATTCTGATAACGTTTCAGGGCATCTTCCAGACCTAGCGTATTAATTTGTAAGGCACGTGCCAGATAGACCGCATCTTCCATTGCCTGGCAACCTCCCTGTCCGATATCCGGTGTGGTGCTATGTGCCGCATCCCCTAAAATTACCACACTGCCCTTATAAAACTGGGTAAAAGGCTCAATATCATGGATTTCGACACGATTGGTTTCCTGCTCATCAATACTGTCAATCAGACATTGAACCTGGGAGCACCAGCCAGAGAAATACTGTTTTAATAGGGTCTTATATTCCGAACGCTGATTTTCCAGACCTGCCGGCAATGGCACATCAAAGAAGAAATAAAAGCGATGCTCTGCCACAGGCATCAGTGAAGCACGTTTGCCTTCACCGACAAAAGTGGTCCACTGCTGTGCGGGCGCTAAATCTTCAGAGATCTCAATCAGTCCGTTCCAGTTCACATAGCCGGCATAACGGCGTTCAACCTGTTTGCCCAATACATACTGACGCGTCATGGAATGGGTACCATCTGCGCCAATTAAGAGTTCTGCAGAAGCAGTGCTGCCATCCTGAAAACCGATTTCGACGTGCTGCCCCTTATCCTCAATAAACACCATTTTTTTACCGAGCTGAATATCCTGCCGGCCAAACTCGTCCATTAACATATTTTGTAATTCAGCACGCGATACCGGATATGGACGTTGACCGACTTCTTCAATTAACGGCGCCAGACTAAACTGCGTCATGACCTCACCATTCAAACCATCGATATAGGCTAAGTCATTCATTTGGCCACCCAACTTTGCAACCTGCTCAGTTAAGCCCAGATAGTTCAAACACTTCACCCCGTTTGACCACAAGGAAATTGCAGCACCGACAGGTAAAATCTGTTCTGCCTGCTCATAAATGGTGACTCGATGTCCGAACTTTTTTAGTGCAATTCCTGTGGTTAATCCGCCCATACCTGCCCCAATAATTGCAATTTCCATCTATTTCTCCTGGCTATTTCATCTTCATTGCCAGCTAAAATGCTAAAAACGTGCCATCCTTGAAAAAAGATGCACTAAAAAAATTGCGAAAGTTGGCATACGCTGTGCTTTTAAATTCCTTCAATGTCCTGTTTTATAAATACAGAAGACCTAAATTTGTATTTATAAAAGTGCATATTCATGTGACGTATACCAATGATGGAAATTTAAGATGGCGACCTTATTAGCTCCAATTTTTGATCTGCCTGCTCCAGTACAGCAGTTAACTAACCTTGCAGATGCCCGAATTGGCGCAGAAATTCTTGAATGTTCAGATGAGTTTTTTGCTGAAGCAAAACGCATGTTGCAATTTGAGGCACCGGTCTTTATCGAAGACAAGTTTGATGAGCATGGCAAATGGATGGATGGCTGGGAAACCCGTCGCAAGCGCCACACGGGCTATGATTGGGCCATCATTAAACTTGCTGTTGCAGGTCAAATACAGGCACTGGATATTGATACGACTTTTTTTAGCGGTAATTATCCGGCCTCTGCTGCTGTGCAAGCATGTTATGCGCCAGATGGAAATCTTGATCAGGCAGAATGGATCAGCATTATAGAAAATAATGTCTTGGGCCCCAGCCAGCATCATATTGTTCAGATTTCAGCAAAGCAGATATTTACCCATGTCCGTTTGAATATTTATCCTGACGGTGGGATTGCACGTTTTAAGGTCTATGGTCAGGTAAAAATCAATCTGCAAGATAGTAATCAAATGCTAGATGTTTTGGCACTAGAACATGGTGGCCGTGTCGTTGCCTATAGCGATGCGCATTTTGGACATCCACGCAATCTGATTAATCCGGGACGTGGCATTAACATGGGCGATGGCTGGGAAACCAAACGGCGTCGTGCTCCAGGATTTGACTGGTGCATTTTGGCTTTAGGCGCCAGTGCCCGAATCGAGAAAATTGAAATTGATACCGCCCATTTTAAGGGAAATTTCCCTGCAGAGGTTTCTATTCAAGCCATCTATGTTGAGGATGCAGCCGATGAGCAACTCATTCCACAAAGCATGTTCTGGCCTTTTTTGTTAGCAGCCCAACCTATGCAAATGGATCATATTCATCATTACATCAATGAAATTTTACAACACGAAAAAATTTCCCATATTCGTGTCAACATGATTCCGGACGGTGGCATCAGCCGGATTCGTCTCTGGGGAAAATTGGCTTGAGTGATCAATGATATGTCTATGCAAAGTATAAAAATACAGCCTTTAAGCACTGAAAGTTTTCTGCCTTTTGGAGAAGTCATTGCCTGTCAGGGTAATCATTATTTTCATATCAATGAGCAGCAGACTGAGCGTTATCATGCCTTGGCTGAAGTAGAAAGTGATGCCAAGGTTGGACTGAGTATTTTTAGAAATATGCAAGCCACGGCAATTCCCTTTCATATCTCGATGCTGGAAAGACATCCTCTGGGTTCACAGGCTTTTATTCCAATGCACGGCCAGCAATTTTTAATCGTTGTAGCGCCTGAACTTGATCATACACAGCCCGATCTCAGTCTGATTCAGGCATTTATCAGTGATGGTTCTCAAGGGATAAATTATCGTGCCGGAACATGGCATCATCCTTTATTGACGCTTGAAGCATCCAGTGAATTTGTCGTAGTGGATCGTATAGGCAATGGGTCAAACTGTGATGTTTATACTTTTCCTGAAAACATCCAGATCGTATTTTAAACGCATTAAAAAAAGCCCTTTTATCAGGGCTTTTAACTTATTTCTTCATCACTTTGCCTAGAAGTGATATTTCACTAAAGCACTGACATTATTTTCATCGGCATTTGGGATACCGAATTTGTTGTTCCAGATAGAATGTTCAATCCCCAGATATAAATTGGTGTCTGGAGAAATGTGTTTACCGACATTCCATTTCCATTGGGTGGTCCAGTTCATCTCGCTGTCATGAGTATCTTCTTCTGTAGACCAGTCCAAGAAGCCATCCACCAGAAATTCTTCAGCTCCCAGTTTAATTGGCACGCCATAGGTCAGTGTCAACTGGTAATCATCATCAATATTCTCATTATTCACGCGATAAAGGTTAATGCTGGCATAACGGAAATATGGAATATCCAGATCGAAACCTACGCCGTACAGGAAGTTATCAAAACCCTCTCCACCTTCCCAGGTCGTTGAAACCAGTACATCTTTAACCGGACCAAAGGCAAGCTTCTGACCCGACACTTCACCCAAGCTCAAACGTGGTGAAAATTCAAAATAACTTGATTTAAAGTCATCTGCACCGCGCATACGGTCAATGAAGAAGAAGACATCTGCATATTTTACTTTTGCCGTATATTCAAAGGTCGCAGTCGCCTGTTTCTCATCGACCACCTCATAGTTTTCTCCATAAAGTCCGGTGACACTGAAGTCTTGCCAGATCGGTTTTGCCTGTGCGGATGCCGCACCCAATACAAGTAATGTTGCAGCAGTAAGTTGAGTGAATTTCATAAATAAGGGTCCCCAGTGGAATGAAAAAATCACATTCTGAATTAAGCAAAAACAAAGCCAACATTTTTAATTTTTGATAAAAAAACAGCCCATTTTCCTGGACTGTTTTCATTCTGGTTTAAATTTTCTAATGTGGAAGCTTTGCCACAATTTCTGTAGTTGCTGTACTTTTATTTTTAAATAGGTTCAGATGATTGAACAACAGGTTGAGTAAAATGGCCATTAAGCAGGTTGAGCTGATGCCTGAATGAAACAAGGTTTGTACCCATTTTGGAAAATTGGCATAAAAGGAATGATCAATAATTGGAATCATACCGGCAGCAATAGCGGTCGCAACAATGATGAGATTTTTTTGCTCGTTATAATCAATTTTAGCCAAGGTACGAATCCCGCTTGCAGCGACTGTTCCAAAAAGTACCAGACCTGCACCACCTAATACCGGTACAGGAATGGCAGCAATCAAACGTCCCATAATGGGCAGTAAACCCAACACGACTAAAATCATGCCACCCGCAGCGACCACAAATCGGCTTTTAATTCCGGTAATCGCCACCAAGCCGACATTTTGCGCAAAAGCACTTTGCATAAATGAACCAAAAACCGGTGCCATCGCACTCGATAACATATCGGCACGCAAGCCATTCGAGATACGATCCGCATCCACTTTGGTACCTACAATCTCACCCACTGCAATGATATCTGCTGTGGTTTCGGTCATAATCACGAGAGTAACGATGAGCATGGAAATAATGGCTGTGAGCTCAAAAGTCGGTAGTCCAAAGGCGAAGAAGCTAGGTACCTGAATCCATGTCCCAGTCGCAACTTTAGAGAAATCACCAAAACCGAATAAATAGGCCAGTACTGAACCTAAAACAATTGCTAGAAGAATAGACAAGCGACGGATAGCGGCCTGTCGGCTCAAATTCAGGCAAATTACTAAAGCCAAGGTCATCAATGCCAGACCAATATTCTCGACACTTCCCCATTCTGGTGCCTTGGGATTGCCGCCCATCATCCAGCGGACTGCCACCGGCAATAAAGACAAACCAATGATAGTAATGACGCAACCGGTCACGACTGGTGGAAAGAAACGGATAATTTTGGAAAAATAAGGTGCGAGGAAAAAACCGATCAATGATGCGACAATGACTGCACCGTAGACGGCTTGCAAACCACCGCCTGTAGTCACAATCGCCACCATCGTTGCGACACCAGCAAAAGAAACCCCTTGCACCAAAGGTAGTTTTGCACCGATATATTTCACCCCAACGGTTTGCAAAATTGTGGCTAAACCACCGACAAATAGCGCCGCCGCAATCAATAATCCAATTTGATAAGCTTCTAGGCCGGCTGCTGTTCCCACGATTAAAGGTGGTGCAATAATTCCGCCATACATAGTCAGTACGTGTTGCAAACCGTAAGCTGCACTTTTTCCCGCACCTAAATATTCATGTTCAGGTGATATTGTTTTACTTTGTTCTGTCATTTTTCTCACCCTCAAAGTCTAAATATAAAATCAGCTTCCGCGATATGTGGAGTACGCGAATGGGCTGATCAGTAAAGGAATATGAAAATGCTGGGACGCATCTTTCACATAAAAATGAATAACTGCTTTAGGAAAAAAAGTTTCTAAACCCGAATTTTCAAAATAGGCAGATGTAAAGAACTCAAGACTATAGATACCTGTTTTTAAATCGACTATGCCAAAATCACTGACGCGGCCGTCTGGATTGGTTTTTGCTTCAGCAAGCAAGCGACCGTCTTCAGCAAAAAGTCGTACCACCACGTCTGTCGCAGGTTTTCCCAGATGTGTATCTAAAATATGCGTGCTAATCATGCATGAAGCTCCTGAGCCAGTCGTGACAAGGCAATTTCTGCCAGTTGATGATGGACAATACGTTTCTCAATCTCTGGATCATTTAGCAAACGATAGTTCAGGGCTTGAAGGACGTCTTCACTGCTCAATCCAGCAGCTTTGATCAGAAAGATAAACCCATATTTTTTTTCATAGGCAAGATTGCCTTTAAGTAGAGCGAGCTGGGTATCTTTATCTGCTGTAATACCGGATTGTTCACGATGGGAAAAGTCTTTTTCTATTTCACTTAATTCAGCCTGTGCCTGTTTTTCACCTATACGGGGATGATTATCCAGTGCAGTTTTAATCTCATCCCAACTCCAGGTCGCCGCTTGTTGTTGCGCTGCATTCAAAATATCCTCAAGCGATGCATAAGGACGTTTTGCGGCAAGCTCGGTTGACCAGCTGGGTATTTGCACACAGTGCTTTAAAAAGATCATCGCATCTTCTGCTGATGCTTGATTAAATTCAACAAGTTGCACTATTCAATCGCCTGATTATATTGCTTGGTTATTTAAAACTGGTTTTGCAATAACAGTGCCAAAGCTGATGTGTTTATTATTTTTATAAAGTACATGACTCAAAAAAGAGCATCTAAACTGATCTTTTCCAATATATTTTATGATTATGGCGCATGATGGTTATACCAGTGCTCGGCAATATCCCCACGGCGGCAAATCCAGACCTTGTCATGATTCTGAATATAATCTAGGAACTTTTGTAGTGCTTTAAAACGTCCCGGCCGTCCTAAAATACGGCAGTGCATGCCAATCGACAGCATTTTTGGCGCAGTTTCGCCTTCGGCATAGAGCACATCAAAAGCATCTTTGAGATATTGATAAAACTGTTCCCCGCTATTAAACCCGCCCGGTGAACTGAATTTCATGTCATTGCTATCCAGGCTATAAGGAATAATCAAATGCGGACGTGTTTCCCCTGCCTGATTGGTCAAGGTGCTCCAAAATGGCAAGTCATCTCCATAGTAATCAGCGTCATATTTGATGTGAGGAAATTCAGCCAGAAGTTGACGGGTGTTTGGACTGTCCCGACCGGTATACCACCCAATAGGCGCTTCACCAAACAGGCTTTCCAGAACACTGATCGCCTGATCCATATACTGACGTTCAAGTTCAAGCGGCATGTCCTGATAATGTAGCCAGCGCTGCCCATGTGAAACCACATCATAATGAGCTGATTTAATCGCCTCGACCACATAAGGATTACGTATTAAGGCCATACCGACTCCAAAGATAGTCATCGGCAAACCACGTTTCTGGAACTCCTGATGAATCCGCCAGAAGCCTGCACGTGAACCATATTCGTACATCGAATCCATCGACATATGTTTGTCTGGAAAGCTGGCAGCACCGATGATTTCAGATAAAAACTGTTCTGACCCCGTATCACCATGTTCAATGTGGTTTTCACCACCTTCTTCATAATTCAGCACAAACTGTACCGCGACACGCGTGCCGTTTGGCCATTGCACTTTTGGTGGTTCGCCATGATAACCAATCAGGTCACGCGAATAAGGTGCACTGCGAATGCTCTCGATAAGTTCTTGTCCGCGTAAGTAGCTAGTCTTCACATCAATTCCTTGTCGATTCTGAGTAAATGATCAATTTTCTATACGCGTGATAAGCAATTTATGCGCCAAACTAGAGCATTGAAACTGAGAGCACGCTTTTAAAAAAAATATTTTCAGCGAAATTTAAGCTTAGAAATATCCCATCTCAATATTTGCGTGGTTGAATATAAAAAACCTAGAAAGATGCTTATTTGTTTTCAATCGCCGGTCAGTGTTCTGATTTACGCAATCCTATGTCCTATTAATTGAAATTTCATAGAACACCTTGCTGTTTTATAGTCCAGCTAAAGGTCATGACACAGAACCCATTATGAATACAAATATCGCCGCTTTTAGTCCCGACTTACCAGTCCATATGACATTCGAGGAACATGACTGGCATCTTTTGGCTCAGTACTGGTATCCGATTGCACTTGCGCGTGATATTACAGATCAGCCAACAAGTAGCATGCTGCTTGATATGCCTCTGGTGATTTATAAAATGAACGATGAACTGGTGGTGGCGAAAGATGCATGTCCGCATCGCGGTGTACCTTTAAGCTTGGGAAAAAATGACGGCCAAGGCGTGGTGTGTCGTTATCACGGTTTACGCTTTGGCAGTGAAGGTAAATGTAACCGTATTCCTGCACATCCTCAGCATAAAATATCGGAGCGCTTCCATCTAAAAAGTTATGCTGCGGTAGAAAAATATGGTCTGATCTGGTGTTCGTTAAGCGCTGAAAAGGATGCAGAACCTCATATTCCTCATATGCCTTTTTGGAATGATGCTGAGTATCAGCAACTGGTCTGCCCTCAGATAGACATTCAATGTTTTGCAGGAAGACAGCTCGAAGGTTTTATTGATGTGGCACATTTTGCCTGGGTGCATCCCGATACTTTTGGTGATCCGGAGGATGTAGAAGTTCCTGATTACAGTACGACAGAAACGGAGGTCGGTTTTAATGCAGATTATATCAGCAGTGTGGGACGTTATCCGATCGGAATCGAGCAGCGTGGCCAGGAAGATTTTAAATGGTTACGTCATTTTGAAGTGAGCCTACCCTTTACTGCAACACTTACGATTCATTTTCCAAATCATGCCAAGCAGGTCATCATGAATGCGGCTTCACCCATGACTGCGCGTTCAACACGACTTTTTGCACCTATTTGCCGCAATTATGATAAAGATTTACCGGTTGAAGATGCCTATGCCTTTAATATGAAAATTTTCGAGGAAGATCGTGTGATTGTAGAAAATCAGAAACCTGAATATTTACCTCTGGACTTATCTTTAGAAGCGCATTTTCCGGCAGATCGAAGCTCGAGTATGTACCGAAAATTACTACGTAAACGGGGATTTAGTCCTTTATTTGCTGCTTAAAATTTTATTCAAAAGAAAGATTCATAATAAATAACCAGGGTTAGAGCTCCTCTGATATTTAAAAATTAATTGGGTTATATATTGATTTCTATGAGGATACATCTTGTTATATAGCCTCATAAGCCTTGTATTCTGGTGAAGATAAGGCCTTTTAGAACGATAAAGAACTTTAAGAAGATAAAATTAGTTTTTTATTAAAATAGGTATATAATAAATAAAATCACTTTACTTTACTATTTTAATAAAATTATGGATCAATATTGCACACTGCAGATTTATCAGGAAGATGAATGGCTGGATTGCGCTATTGTTGAGATTGTCGGTCAACAACAAACTGGATGGCAAGCAGCCACGCGCACATCATATCTATTTGAATATGCTATTTCTTATATGGACCTAAGCGATGGGCATGCGCTAGCCTATCATTTACCAGTAAATGTGCAAAATACATTGCAATCTACCTGGCCGGCCTTCCTGATGGATTTGTTACCTCAAGGTTATGGTCGTAAAGAATTACTCCGTCAGCTTAATTTTTCTGAAAATACTCAGGAACAAGCAGACTGGGCGCTTTTAAAAGCAGGTGCAGGCAATCCGATAGGTAACTTACGGGTGAAAGAGGCTTATGAATGGCTACAGGGGCAATTCCCTGTTCAGCAGAATCATGGCTTTAGTCTGGACCAAGTCGTAGAACGTCAAGAAAAATTTATTGAATCCTTAGCCTCTTATGGACTTTTTATTGCCGGTTCTTCTGGTATTCAGGGCGAGTGGCCAAAATTACTGTTAACTCAAGGTCACGATGACCTGTTCTATCTGGATCACACGCTGACAGATCATCAGGTCAAGCAGCATTGGCTGGTGAAATTCAGCCGTGGCAGTGATCAGAATTTAGATAAAATTTTGATGCACGAAGCCTTATATATGAAAATTGCCCAGTATCTGGGACTTCGTGTTCATAACGAACTGGAACTGCATGGCAAGACTTTATTCATTCCCCGATTCGACCGTAAGGTCATTGATGGGAAGGTTGAAAGAATCGCTCAGGAAAGTATTGCTTCTCTGGGAGGAAAAGCAGGTTTCGGGGTAAGAATGACCCATAACCAGATCTGTAGCCTGCTGATGCAATGCTGTACTGAACCAAAACAGGAAATTTTTGAATATTTGAAGCGTGATCTTGCCAATGTCGCTTTAGGCAATAAGGACAATCATACCCGTAATACAGCGATTCAACGTTTCAATAATGGAATCATTCAACTAACCCCATTATTTGATTTTGCGCCGATGTGGCTCCATCCGGATGGTATTGCCCGAACTACGCGTTGGGAACGAGATGACCATGGTGGTATGCCAATTTGGCATTCAGTCATTGAACAGATCGCCGAAAGCACGATGATTGATCCAAAAGAAATCAGAGTGGTGCTAATCGAGCAATTACCACTTTATCAGGGATTACTCGAGCACATGCAGTATCTGCAATTGGCACCTGAAATTCTGGAAAATAGCCAGTATCGAATTGATAATATTTGCCAACAATTGGAGGAGCTGAATCATGGATAAACGCTTCAAGCCACTGACTCCGATTCAACAGATGCAAAAGAGATTGTCTGTACTTGAAACCGTCAGTAACAATCCTGACTGGCCTTTTCATCAGGTTGCTCGCTTCATTCGTACCGAGTTGCACCTCACTCTCAATGATATGGCTAAAATTACCAAAATTGCCCCTCAAACTTTACAGAAAATGGAGCAACCGGAAGCTAATCCAACTCTCAAGTCTATGCAGAAATTATTGGATGCTTTTGGTTTAAAGTTAGAAATTAGAGCTAAATCCTGATGAAAATCTGATGCTTTAATTGATATTTAGGGGAATTTTAGAGAAGAAGAATGACTTAACAACTGAAAATATGCCCTGCTCCAATCTGTCTGTTAAATCCTTGCTTCATTACAGGAATCCCGGTTTAAATTAAACACGGGATTCACTGGAGGCTGACATTGTCTCATCAGTTTTTAATGAATACGTTTAATCTCTAAACGTCATTATGAAGAAATATCAACACATAAATATTTCATTTCAAGATATTCATCCATACCGAATTTAGACCCTTCACGGCCTAACCCTGATTGCTTGACTCCACCAAATGGCGCAACCTCATTAGAAATAGCTCCGGTATTAATTCCCACCATACCGTATTCTAAGGCTTCACCTACACGCCACTGACGTGCTGTACTTTGGGTAAATACATAGGTGGCCAGACCGAATTCTGTATCGTTCGCCATCTGAATCGCTTCTTCTTCTGTCTTGAAGCGGAATAACGGTGCCAATGGTCCAAAAGTTTCTTCTTTTGCTACACGCATCTGCTGGGTAACTTCAGTCAGAAGCGTTGGTTCGAAGAATGTACCGCCCAAATTTGAGCGCTGTCCACCGGTTTTCACTTGTGCACCTTTGCTCACTGCGTCGGCAATATGTGACTGCACTTTTTCAATCGCAGCCTCATCAATTAATGGACCTTGGGTAGAGGCTTCATCCCGGCCATCCCCGACTTTCAGCTTGGCAACGGCAGCCACCAGTTTTTCTACCAGCGCATCATAAATGCCATCTTGTACATAAATCCGGTTCGCACAAACACAAGTCTGTCCACTATTACGGAATTTACTGGCCATGATGCCCTGTACCGCCTGTTCAAGATTGGCGTCATCAAAGACCAGAACCGGTGCATTGCCACCAAGTTCTAAGGACAGTTTTTTGATGGTCGGCGCACACTGCTGCATCAGGATACGGCCGACTTGAGTCGAACCGGTAAAGCTTAACTTTTTCACGGTTTCGCTTTCACATAAGACCTGACCCACTTCAACCGCATCACCACTGACATACAGCAATACATCTTGTGGCAAACCTGCGCGCAAGGCCAAAACTTCAAGCGCATAGGCGGTTAAAGGCGTTTGTTCAGCCGGTTTAACCAGCATGGAACAGCCAGCAGCCAGAGCTGGCGCGGCTTTACGGGTAATCATCGCCGCCGGAAAATTCCACGGTGTAATGGCCGCTGTCACCCCAATCGCCTGCTTAATGGCCAATAAACGTTGATGGGCAAGCGTTGGAGTCAACACGTCACCATCAATACGGCGTGCCTGCTCAGCAAACCAGCGGATAAAGGAAGCAGCATAACCGATTTCACCCCGTGCCTCAGCCAGTGGCTTGCCCTGTTCAGCAGTCAGGATCTGAGCCAGGGACTCTTTATTTTCCTGCATCAGATCGAACCAGGCCCAAAGCACATCCGCACGTTCAAGTGCTGTCTTGGCTTTCCAGGCTTTCTGGGCTTTCTGAGAACGAGCAATCAGCTGTTCTACAGACGCCCGGTCATGGGATTTTACCCAGGCCAAAGTGGCTTGGGTTGCTGCATCTTTGACTTCAATATATTCATCCGTGGCAGGCTGATCGAAGCTGATATCAGGATGCTGTAATAAATCTCTATATTGCGCTTGAAGCATGATCATTACTCTTTTATTAGGCTGCGACAGACAGTGCAAACCCTTGTTTCAAGATAGCCAATCCCGCACGGAACTGTTCTGCCGGAATCGTGAGCGGGTATAGGAAACGGATTACATTACCATAACGACCGCAGGTCAGGATTAACAGACCATTTTGCATGGCATGGTTTTGTACAGCTTTTGCCTGTTCCGCAGTTTCAAGCTCAACCGCCACCATTGAGCCCAGTGCACGAATATCTTTGACCATGCTAGATGACATTTTCAGTTCATGTAAAACATCAACCAGTTCTGCGCCTAGATCATTCGCTCTTTCACAAAGACCTTCTTCTTCAATGATATCCAGTACCGCATGGGCAGCCGCAACAGCAACCGGGTTACCGGCATAAGTACCGCCCAATCCACCCGGATTTGGTGCATCCATCACTTCAGCACGACCCACAACGCCTGAAATCGGGAAACCGCCGCCCAGACTCTTTGCCATCGTAATCAGATCTGGCTTGGTTTCATAATAATCCATCGCAAACAGTTTACCTGTACGCGCAAAACCAGACTGTACTTCATCAGCAATCAGTAAAATGCCGTTTTGATCGCATAGTACACGCAAGCGTTTCAGGAATTCTGCAGGCACCACATTAAATCCGCCTTCGCCTTGTACAGGCTCAAGCACAATCGCTGCTACGTCATGCGCAGCAATATCTTCTGCGAAAATGTCTTCGATGCTTTGAATTGCATCATCAACACTAATGCCTTTGGATTCCACCGGATAACGGGCATGGAAAACACCACCAGGCATCACCCCAAAGTCGCGTTTATAAGGTGCAGTTTTACCGGTCATGGCCATCGTCATAAATGAGCGGCCATGAAAACCATTGCCAAAAGTCACGATGCCATGACGGCCAGTATGGGCACGGGCAATTTTAACTGCATTTTCGACAGCTTCAGCACCCGTTGAAAAGAAGGAGGTTTTTGCAGTACCCTGGATAGGAGCACGTGCATTGATACGTTCTGCCAGAGCAACGTAGCTCTCGTATGGTACAACCTGATAAGCCGTATGGGTAAATTTGGTTAATTGTTCAGTGACCGCAGCAATAATTTTAGGGTGGCGATGGCCAGTATTCAGTACGGCGATTCCGCCCGCAAAGTCGATATATTGATTGCCTTCTGCATCCCAGATGGTCGAATTTTCTGCTTTCTCTGCGTACCATTGACACATGACCCCAACACCACGTGGTGTCGCCTGCTGTTTACGTGCATTCAGTGCTGAGTGTTTACTGTCCATTTTGTATCCTCATTCTTGATTCATACGTTGTAAATTTTGCTATCCGGATCTTGGGATAGAAATTTGCCAAAGACTGGCTGATATGGTTCATTTTGCGCTTTTATACGTATGAGACGAGAGCCACTTTGCAGCAGATAGAAGGAGCCAATTGATCTATTTAAAACGAGTAAAATAGTCAAAATATAAAATTATTTTATTTATAAACAATTATTTATATTTGCACTAAAAATTGGCTCCTTTTTAAATAAAGAAGCCAATTTAAAAATCCATTGCAAAAATTTAGGATGGGTAATAATCAACTAAATCCAGTCGGTTTAATCAATTAATCCATGGTGCAAAAACTTCGATTAACCCGGATAGATCCCGCGTTCCTGACGTGCCATTAAAATACGTTCACAAGCCAGAATATAAGCGGCTGTACGCAAAGAACATCCGGCCTGAACTGCTTTTTGCCATACATCCTGTACCGCATTTTTCATGCTGGCATCCATACGCTGGTTAATCTCTTCCTCAGTCCAGAAGTAGCTGGCCAAATCCTGAACCCATTCAAAATAGCTGACCGTCACGCCACCCGCATTGCAGATTACGTCTGGCACCACGGTAATATGACGTTCACTCAGAATTTCATCCGCTTCAGTCAAAGTGGGACCATTGGCACCTTCCAGAATCATTTTGGCCTGAATATTTTGCGCGACCTGAGTATTAATCACACCTTCCAGTGCTGCCGGAATAAAAACTTCGGCAGGAATGCTCCAAAAAGCTGATGCAGAAATTTCATCACTGGCAGAAAATCCCTGAATTTTATGGTGGGCATTGGAGTATTCAAGCAGCTTTTTAATATCAATCCCCTCTTCTTGATACAGGGTGGCGGAATGGTCCTGAACACAGATCACTTTGCTGCCATTTTCCTGGAAAAGCAGCGCAGCTTCACTCCCGACATTACCGAAACCCTGTACACAGACCCGAGCATTTTTTAAATCCAGACCGATTTGCTGGGCAACTTCACGGCCGCTAATAAACACACCACGGCCTGTGGCTTTACTACGGCCTAAAGAACCCCCTAAATGCACCGGCTTTCCGGTCACTACACCAGTAATCGTAGAACCTGCATTCATGGAAAAGGTGTCCATCATCCAGGCCATGATTTGCGGATTGGTTCCTACATCCGGTGCCGGAATATCTTTTTGCGGTCCAATAATTAAATTGATTTCTGCCGTATAACGTCGGGTCAAGCGTTCCAGTTCGCGTTTGGAAAGCTGGCTCGGATCGACTCGCACACCGCCTTTGGCTCCACCAAAAGGTAAATTTAGAGCAGCACATTTGATTGTCATCCAGGCTGACAGAGCCATCACCTCATCCAAATTGACATCTGGATGAAAACGCACACCGCCTTTGCCCGGACCGCGGGTTAAATTGTGCTGAACACGATAGCCTTCAAAATGCTGAACCGTACCATCATCCATAATGACCGGGACATCGACAATCAAACTGCGCTTTGGGCGTCGCAGCATGTCCAGTCGTTCACTCAGCTCACCCAGATAAGGCGCTACTTTATCCAGTTGCTTAAGATAATTGTTCCAGGCCGTTGTACCTTGCTCGGTATAGGTCAATCCTTTCATCATCATGTTCATTCTATGATCCTTTTGTTATATGCAGTCGTATGTCCTGGCGGCTGCAACACATCTCTATTCGGCTGTTATGGCAATCATTGCTTGATTCAGGTCTTAGTTCAGCGAGCTCCAAACAAAATCAGTGTCTAGATTTTCCGCTTTAGTTTTAATCGGTATCTGTGTATATTGCCTGCCCGCCTGTATGCTCGCATTCAAGCCGCAGGTACATGATCAAAACGCATACAAGACACTTTACAATGACTGCCTGATCAGACTATTTTGCACCTAGCAATACCGCTCTCACGAGAGCCATTTCAAATTTGTAGGAGAGAGCCAATTGCGTAGCTTGCTTGGAGATTATTTACTGCAGCGATTGCAGCAAGATGTCACAGGAACATTACAGATGCGCCTGTTCCGCTGCTTGCGTAACGCGATTATTGATAGCGTATTGGCTCCCAAAACCCGCTTGCCTGCATCACGTGATCTGGCTAAAGAGATTCAGGTATCGCGTAATACGGTGTTAAATGCCTATGAACAATTACAGGCACAGGGTTATGTTGATGCCCGTACCGGTCAAGGTACCTGGGTAGTAGAGAAATTACCCGAATCCTTTTTGGTGAAGGCAGAACAGAATTCTCCTGCCGTTGCAGAAAAAAAAGCACAGCAAAATTATAATCTGTCGCAACGCGGTTCTTACTTGCTCGGCTATTCCGCGGCTTCGCCTTATCAATGGGGAGCCTTTGTACCGGGCGCACCCGATGTAACCGAATTTCCGCATCATATTTTCAGCAAAATCCAAACGCGTTTGAGCCGTGAACCTCAAGTTAACAACCTGATTTACAGCAATGCCGGTGGCTCCCTAGAACTGCGTCAGGAGCTGGCAGAATATCTGAAAATTGCCCGTTCAGTGCAGTGCGATGCTGATCAGATCATTATTACCGAAGGCACCCATCAGGCGATTGATTTGGTCTCGCGTACTTTAAGCGACATAGGCGATGAGGTCTGGATCGAAGATCCAGCCTATTGGGGCGCGCGTAATATTTTACGAATTAATGGCGTCAATCTACGTTCCTTACCGGTGGATCAGGAAGGGATTATTCCCGATCTGCATCCCAAGAAACCACCTAAACTGATTTTTGTGACGCCGTCGCATCAGTATCCTTTGGGCTCACATTTAAGTTTAGAACGGCGCAAACAGTTAATTGCACTGGCACGCCAGCACAATAGCTGGATTGTTGAAGATGATTATGACAGCGAGTTCAGGTTCTCGGGCCAGCCCTATCCTTCTTTACAAGGTTTAGAGCCGGATTCTCCGGTGATTTATATGGGGACGTTCAGTAAGACGATTTATCCGGCCCTGCGTATTGGCTATTTAGTGGTACCAAAACAGCTCTTTTCTTCATTGCGAATTGTAGCTTCGGAACTTTATCGTGGTGGTCACTTAATCGATCAGCAAACACTCGCTGAATTTATCCGTGAAGGACATTATGAGGCGCATATCCGACGGATGCGTTTATTGTACGGTAAACGCCACGCTTTTTTAATTGACCTGATTCGCCGACATTTAGGTGAAGATTTTCTGCATGAATACAATACCGCCGCCGGTTTGCATCTGATTTTAAAATTGCCGAGCAGCAGTGATGATGTCTTGATTGCATCCAAAGCGCTTGAACTGGGAATCAAGGTCAGAGCCTTATCGCAATACTATACCAAACATTATTCGACTCGGCAGAAAGGATTATTACTAGGCTTTGCCTGTGTGAGTGAACAGGAAATTCTGGTGGCTTTCGGGATATTGTTAAAGTGCTTGCGTGAGCATGGGATCCGCACTTTAACTTAGTAAAAACTTAAGGATCAATACAATTATATTTTTAAAATCAAAAAGCTTTCATTTATTTTTAAAAGGGAACGTAAACCTGCTTTTAGCCTGATATTTTAGGTAGGCTTTATTTTTCTGTAAATATGGCCTGCTTATATTTTTTATCTCTTAAGCCAATTGGCTCCTTTGAATTGCTCAAAAATGGCTCTCGTCACTTTACAACAAAAAAGAGAAATTAACCGCATACATGAACAGCATGTAACCGTACTTTAATCAAAGTGTGATCCTGTCTATAGGGCTACAAGGATTCATTTTATTAAGATTAACTTAATATTGGTCAAGCACTGATGAATTCGGTTACAGTTTCAAAGGATAAGATAGCGTAAGCCAAATAAGGAATTTTATTGCCGCTACGCTATTGATATTAAGGGAAATTATATGGCAGAACATCAACATTTCTCCAATTCCGAATCATCAAACGGCTTAAAAAACGGACTTAAATCACGCCATCTCACCATGATTTCAATTGCCGGCGTCATTGGTGGAGCACTCTTTGTCGGCTCCGGTAATGTCATCTATTCTGCAGGACCTGCTGCACTCATTGCCTATACTCTAGGTGGAATATTAGTTTTACTCATTATGCGTATGCTGGGAGAAATGGCGGTACTGAATCCCGACAGCGGCTCATTTTCAACCTATGCGGACCGAGGAATCGGGCGCTGGGCCGGATTTTCCATCGGCTGGTTATACTGGTCTTTCTGGACCTTGCTCATGGGCTGGGAAGCCTTTGTCGCCGGGAAAATCTTAAATAGCTGGTTTCCATTTATCCCGATCTGGGGCTATATGCTTCTGGTCACTGTAGCGCTGGTCTGGATTAACCTCCGTGACGTAAAAAACTTTGGTGAATTCGAGTTCTGGTTTGCCCTGATTAAAGTCATTGCCATTGTACTGTTTCTGGTGTTTGGTAGTTTGGCCGTGATGCACCTTTGGCCTTGGGGCGATGCCTCTATGCTCGGTGGTACAACTCATCTAACCGCTCAAGGCTTTATGCCTAATGGGTTTTCATCGGTGATCACGGCCTTATTGGGTGTAATGTTTGCTTATATGGGAGCAGAGATTGTCACCGTAGCAGCAGCTGAAACCAAAGATCCAGCCAAGGAAATTCGTAAGGCCGCTAATTCAATTGTATGGCGTATCATTTTATTCTATGTCGGTTCAATGTTGATTACGGTTTGCCTGATTCCACACAATAATCCTTTATTGAAAGATCCGACCTGGGGTACGTATAGCGTAGCGCTTACTGCACTCGGTATTCCAGAAGCACGCCATATTGTTAATTTTGTCGTGCTCACCTCGGTATGTAGCTGCTTTAACTCCGCACTTTATACCTGTTCACGCATGGTCTATTCCCTCTCCAAACGTGGAGATGCACCAAAGAGTTTCGGTTTAACCAACCGCAATAACAGCCCATGGGTAGGTGTCATCTTTTCAAGCCTGTTTTCTTTCGTGGCGATTTATCTGACTGCCACCGAAAGTATGAATATTTATGATGTCTTGATGTTAGCGACGGGTACCGTATCTTTATATGTCTATCTTGCTATTGCCATTTCTCAGCTTAAGTTACGTAAAAAACTGGAAGCTGAAGGACAAAATATTCCATTCAAGATGTGGTTATTCCCATGGCTCACTTATCTGGTCATTATCTTTATTGTCGGCGCTTTAATTACCATGATTATTGAGGGGACGTATTTTAAAGAAGTGGTTTATACCAGTGTGCTTGCATTATTTATTGTAGGCTTAGGCATCTGCGCACAAAAGTTTAACTGGGGTAAAACCTCAGTCAAAAAGGAAAAAGCAGCACAAGCCAGAATTAATTTAAGTGATAATCTTTAATTTATTTCTATAGAAATTTTTTAAATACATCAGAATGAATAAATGGAGAGTTAACAAACTCTCCATTTATTTTATATACAAGCCCAGTAAAAAAGGCCTATGTATGTCTAGATTTTAAATCTCCGTTGATACTTTACCTTTCCTAATCAAATTTCACCTTTCAAGACCACCTTAACTATTTAAGTGTAGCCAGAAGCTGTTCCATTAGCTTTTTCTGTTCTGATTGGTCAACCTGATCCGTTTCAATGAATAATTGATAAATCTCGAATACATTCTGTTATGAAATGTTGAGTCCAGCCTCATTTTGCCCAAAAGCTTCTAATATATTTTTTCTTATATGGCCACAATCATTGGAATTGGAAAAGATATGAATCATTATCCTGAAACCCCAGCTTCAACTGAAACCCAAGACCATCAACCGGGTGTGCAAACCAAAATGGACCCTGCACCGGAAATTATTAAACCGCATTATAAAGGCAGTGAAAAATTAAAAGGCAAAGTTGCCTTGATTACTGGTGGTGATAGCGGAATTGGCCGTTCTGTATCGGTCTTATTTGCTCGCGAAGGTGCCGATATTGCCATTTGCTATTTGGATGAAGACCAGGATGCACGGGACACCAAAAAAATGGTGGAAGATGAAGGCCGCCGTTGTCTGCTGATTCAATGTGATTTACAAGATCAAGATGAAATCAAGAAAATGGTGGAAAAGACCCTTCAGGAATTTAAAACGATTAATATTCTGGTCAATAATGCCGGCGTTCAATACCCGCAAGAAAGTATTACCGATATCTCGCCCGAGCAATTACTTAAAACATTTAATGTGAATATTCTGTCGATGTTCCACCTGACTCAGGCGGTGATTCCGCATATGCAAGAAGGTGATAGCATTATCAATACGACGAGTATTACCAGTTATCATGGTCATGACCAGCTGATTGACTATGCGAGTACGAAAGGTGCCATCACCACATTTACCCGAAGCCTTTCCACCAATTTATTGAAAAATAAAACCGGCATTCGTGTCAATGGGGTCGCGCCAGGTCCAATCTGGACACCATTGATTCCGAGCAGTTTTGATTCCGATCAGCTTAAAGATTTTGGTAAAAGTACCCCAATGGGCCGCATGGGCCAGCCAAGTGAAGTAGCACCGGCGTATTTATTTCTGGCCAGTGAAGAAGCCAGCTATATTTCAGGTCAGGTGATTCATGTGAATGGCGGCAGTATTATTAACGGCTAATCAAGCAAAGAAGATGATGGTTCTAGATGACCGTTATCTTCATCTCCTTGATTTCAGGCCCATATATTTTTAAGAAATATTTTTAAAAATCAATGTATAAAACATTTTCTAGATTCTATTTTTCTTTTATAAAATAAGTCAAACAAATACTTACCTGCATAGAAACCAGCCCTTGTTATAGTAATTTAAGCCAAACCTGATGAGGATATTAAGATGCCTAGAGGTGACAAATCAGCCTATACCGATAAGCAAAAACGGCAGGCCGAACATATTGAAGAAAGCGAAAAAAAACGTGGTCATTCTGAGGAAGAAGCCGAACGTATTGCCTGGTCGACGGTCAATAAACAAGATGGTGGCGGCAAGAAAAAGAAAACGTCCCACTAAATAGAATTCATGTCGATGAAAGTATGGGACAGATACAAAGACCCTCTATAATGTAATTATAGAGGGTCTTTGACCATCAGGCTCAAGTAATATTTTCGATACGCTGCTGAGTCCATGCTGGCCAGAGCTTTTCCAGTGTTTGTTCAAATTCTGCATTCTCGGTTCGCCACTGCGGATTTTTGTCTTTATCAATAACCAGCGCACGAACCCCTTCAATAAAGTCGCCCTGCTCTAACCAGACATCCTGCAAGTCCCGTTCTAGCTGCATGCATTTTTCCAGCGACAAATTCTGTCCGGCTTGCTGTAACTTCAGGCTGGTTTGCTTGGCCATAACCGGACGTTGCTGCAGAATTGCCAGCATTTTACTAGCCCATTCCTGATCGGTTGAATTACTTGTATGAGCAAGACTCTGTTCAATCTCCTTGAGGTTTGGATAGCCAAAATGCTGATTAATCAGATCTGCACGTTTTTGCAGCTCGCTTTCTACCGGATGCGTAATATAGCCACTAATGATTTTCTGGATTTCAATCGAATTTAACACAGGCGCAGTAATCAACGCTGCTTCCAATTCAGCAAAACGCTCACTCGGCACATGATAATCCACCAGATCGAGATACAAGGCATCACTGCTACTGATCTGCTCCCCGGTCAAAGCCATATAGACACCGACTTCATCCAGTCGGGACAGGAAATGGGTGGCTCCAACATCTGGGAAAAAACCAATCGCAGTTTCGGGCATGGCAAAACGTGATTTTTCACTCGTAACTTTGATATGACAGGCTTGAGCCAGTCCAAAGCCTCCACCCAGTACATAGCCATCCATCATCACGATCACGGCCTTTGGAAAATTACGCAAGGTGCTCAGCATCTTATATTCAGTGGCAAAAAAATCCTGATATTGGGTATTGCCGGCCTGATAGCTGTCGTACAGATATCGGATATCGCCTCCGGCACAGAACGCCTTGGGACTGTTGGAATTGATCAGGATGGCTTGCACTTTTGGATCATGGTGCCACTGCTCTAATTGCGCCTGAATGCCTTGAATCATCGGCAGGGTTAAGGCATTTAAATGGCTGGTGCGGTCCAGGCTGATAATGCCCAGACCCCCTGCGACCCGAATCGCTAAATTATTTTCATCACTCATTGTATTTTCCTATTCTTTTTTTATCGATGGGTAAATTGGGCTGGCCGTTTTTCCACAAAGGCCTGCATGCCTTCTTTCTGATCGGAACCTGCAAAAATGGAATGGAACACCCTACGTTCAAAGCGCAGGCCTTCAGCCAGGCTCACTTCAAAGGCCCGATTAATTGATTCTTTAATCATCATCACGGCAGTAAGCGACTTTTCAGCAATTTTTTCGGCAGCTTGCAGGGTTTGTTCCAGTAACTCTTCTTTAGTAAATACCCGAGCCACCAGACCACTTTGTTCCGCTTCTTGCGCCCCCATCTGCCGTGCAGTCAGGCACATTTCCATGGCTTTGGCCTTACCAATCGCCAAGGTTAAACGCTGGGTACCGCCAATGCCTGGCAACACGCCTAAAGTAACTCCAGGCAAACCAAATTTTGCATTATCAGCGCAGTAAATAAAGTCGCACATTAAAGCCAGCTCACAACCACCACCCAAGGCATAGCCACTCACTGCGGCAATTAAAGGTTTACGGCGCTGGGCAATTCGATCGGCCAGACTGAAAAAATCATCCAGATAAATTTGCGGAAAATTCAGATCTGCCATTTCTTTAATATCGGCACCAGCGGCAAAGGCTTTTTCCGAACCGGCAATCACAATACAGCCAATTGCCGGATCTTTTTCCAGCTGATCCAGTGCCTGATTGACTTCAACAATCAGCTGGTTATTTAGTGCATTTAACGCTTGCGGACGGTTTAAAGTAATCAGCCCCACACCATTACGTTGTTCTAATAAAATCGTTTGCCATTGCATGAGATAAATCCTTTTAAAATTAGAGGCTGCGAGCAATCACTAGGCGCTGAATATCGCTGGTGCCTTCATAAATCTGACAAATCCGCGCATCGCGATAAATCCGCTCAATCGGAAAATCTTTGAGATAACCATAGCCGCCAAAAATCTGCAGCGCTTTGGAACAGACACGTTCTGCCATTTCTGAAGCAAATAACTTGGCCATGGAGGCCTCAGTTAAACAGGCTTCACCGGCTTCTTTCTTGCGTGCTGCAAAATGCACCAGTTGCCGTGCCGCTTCAATTTCAGTCGCCATACTGGCCAGCCTGAAGGAAATTGCCTGCTGTTCAAAAATCGGTTTGCCAAAAGCCACGCGGTCGTGCGCATAAGCGGTTGCTTCTTCCAATGCGGCACGTGCCAAGCCAACTGCCTGTGCCGCAATGCCGATCCGTCCTCCTTCCAGATTGGCCAAGGCAATTTTTAAACCTTCACCTTCGGCACCGAGTCTTAAACTTTCATGAATGCGGACATCGGTTAAGGCAATCTGACAGGTATCCGAAGCATGCAGACCCAGTTTTTCTTCGACCCGAATGACTTCATAGCCGGGTGTGTCTCGCGGCACTAAAAAGGCACTCATGCCTTTTTTGCCCGCAGCTGGATCAGTCACGGCAAACACAATAATCATCCCGGCATTGTGGCCTGAGGTAATAAACTGTTTGGCGCCATTCAGAATATAATGATCGCCGTCCTTGACCGCCCGGGTTTTAATCGCGGCAGCATCCGATCCGGTATGCGGTTCGGTTAAGGCAAAGGCCCCAATCATTTCACCTTGGGCCAAAGGCTTTAGAAATTCCTGCTTTTGCTGTTCTGTACCGAACTTGAAAATCGGCACACAACCCACGGAGTTATGTACGCTCATAATCGCGGATGTTGCACCATCGGCGGCAGCGACTTCTTCCAAGGCCAGAACATAAGCCAGCGTACCTGTGCCCGAGCCGCCCCATTCTTCCGGAATCAGCATGCCTAAAAAACCCAGCTCTCCCATTTGGGCCAAGGTATCTTTGGGAAAGATGCCTTTTTGATCCCACTCGCCGGCAAAGGGTTTAATCTGTTCCTGGGCAAAACTTTTGGCCATATCCTGAATTAGTTTTTGCTCTTCCGTTAGTTGCATCGATGCTTCCTTCAATCTTCTTATTTAATCTATTGGCTTTATGAGTTTATGCAGTTTTGGATTGCTGTTTGTTGATTTCCTGATTGCGCAGTAAAAAGCGTTGAATTTTACCGCTTGGGGTTTTGGGCAATTCGGTCACAAATTCAATCAGACGCGGATAGGCATGCGCAGACAAACGCTTTTTCACAAATTGACCGAGTTCTTCTTCCAGATGGGCCGAAGCTGCAAAATTATTCGCCAGAATCACAAAGGCTTTAATCACTTCGGTACGCTCAGGATCAGGCACGCCAATGACTGCTGCTTCAATCACGGCATCATGTTCCAGCAAGGCACTTTCCACATCAAACGGGCCGACCCGATAACCTGACGTTGTAATGACATCATCACTACGCCCAACAAAGCTCATACTGCCATCTGCATGAATTTCTGCGGTATCCCCAGTTAAGTAATACTGTCCGACAAATGGAGATTTACGGCTTTCTTCATAGCCAGAGAACCACATCATTGGGGACTGGCTGATATCCACTGCCAGGATGCCCGGGACGTCAGCTGCTAATTCATGCCCCTGTTCATCGACAACGGCAATCCGGTAACCCGGGCTGGCAAAGCCTGCCGAACCTGAACGGACCGGATGTTCCAAGGCATGATGATTACACACCACCATCCCGACTTCGGTCTGGCCATAATGGTCATAAATCGGCACATCCAGTACCTCTTTAAACCAGCGGATCACTTCCGGATTTAACGGTTCTCCGGCGCTGCTGACGACGCGTAACTTGCCGCGCAGCTGTGCCATTTGTGCAGGATCGGCTGCCATCATCATGCGGTAAGCGGTCGGTGCCCCCGCCAGATTGGTAATGCCATATTCCTTAACAATTTCGCAGACACTTTCCGCATTAAAACCGCCTTCATAAAACAAGGTCGAGTGTCCAAGCATTAAGGGACCAGTAATTGCGTAATACAAACCGTAGGCCCAGCCGGGATCGGCAATATTCCAGAATGCATCTTCAGGAGTCAGACCAATGGCATTTTGCATATAGCTTGCAAAAGCAATCAGCGCTTTTAACGGGACTTTAAGTGGTTTCGCCGGTCCAGTGGTGCCCGAAGTAAACATCAATAAAAATGGATCATCGACATTCAGGATCTCCAGCTCACAAGCTTCAGCCTGACGGTTTAATACCGTCCAGAAGCTAAGATCGTGCGGATAGCGCTCTGCCTCAGTTTCGGCATGTACCGTCACAATCGCCGGGCAGTTGCTGATCTCGGATAATTTGTCCCGATTCACCAGATCAGTCATCACCAGCTTGCTTTGCGCCAGCTGAATGCGATGTTCAATAGCTTTGGGCCCAAAGGCCGTAAATAAGGGTTGATAGACAGCACCAATCCGCCAGGTCGCTAAAATGGTAATGATCAGCTCTGGGGTACGTGGTAATAGTCCGGAAACACGATCACCTTTACCAATGCCTTGAGACTTTAGAAAGTTGGCAAACTGGCTGGAATATTTTTTGAGCTCGGCAAAGCTATATTGTTCTTTACGGCCATCTTTACCATGCCAGTACAAGGCAATGGCATCGGAATTGGCATGACGGTCACAGCATTCATAACAGGCATTTACTGCCTGCATTGAACCGCAGAGATACTGACTTGCAACCGCATCTAAATCAAAGTTTTGAACTGTTGTTTGATAATTTAACATGTTAAACCTCAGCCTGAATTTATCGTTATTACTGACAAGGTGTAATTATTGAAGCGAATCCTTGCTCCATCTGAATCTTTTAAGTTTTAAGCAGGTGGCGTGGTGTATTGATGCATGATGCTGGAGAAGTCCAGATGGGCATCGCCTTCCTGACACAGTTGTTGATAGAGTTTTTGTACCATGCTGCCCAGAACCACCGGCTGATCCACCTGTTGCGCTGCATCGACGGCCAAACCTAAATCTTTGAGCATCAATTGTGCGGCAAAGCCATCGGTATAACCTCGCGATGACGGCGCATTGGCACAAATATCGGGCCATGGATTATAAATTTCAGAACTCCAGCAACGCCCGGTAGAACTGTTGATCACGCCTGCCAGTGCCTGCGGATCAATGCCCAGTTTAGCCCCGAGTGCCATGCCTTCTGCAACGGCGGTCATGGAAATGCCCAGAATCAGGTTATTACAGATTTTTGCCACCTGTCCTGTTCCCACTGCACCACAATGCACCAGATTTTTACCCATACAGCTGAGAACCGGTTTGACTGCCTCAAAGGTGGCAGCATCTGCACCGACCATGAAGGTTAAAGTGCCATCTTTGGCTCCTAAAGTACCGCCGGATACCGGTGCATCACAGACGCGAATCTGTTTGGCTTGCGCTGCTGCGGCAACCTCCTGAATAGTTTGCGGGTCAATGGTGCTGCTGTCGATACACAAACTGCCCGATTGAAGTACCTTCAGAATACCGTGTTCACCTAAATAGACTTCACGCACATGCTTGGCTGCGGGCAACATGCTGACCACGATCTCCGCCTGCTTCGCGGCAGCTTGTGGACTGTCGCAGACGATACCGCCCGCTTCTGCAAAATGCTGTAAAGCCACTGCGCTTAAGTCATAACCAAAAACCTGATGACCGGACTTGAGTAAGTTTTGCGCCATGGAGCCGCCCATGTTGCCTAAACCAATAAATGCAATCTTCATGCTGATGCTCCTTAACGCAGACTGATCGTGGTATTGACACCGGTGGTTTCCTGGTCATCTTCAAACCAGCGGCTGGTAATGGTTTTGGTCTGGGTATAGAACTGCACCGCCTGTTTGCCATAAGGACCTAGATCACCCAGTTTTGAACCGCGTGAACCGGTAAAACTGAAGAAAGGCACAGGTACAGGAATTGGAATGTTAATGCCAACCTGACCGATATCAATCTGGTTCTGGAAGGTACGTGCCGTATTGCCATTTTGGGTAAACAGTCCAACGCCATTACCAAACGGATTGGCATTAATCAGTGCAATCGCCTGTTCCAAAGTATCGACATGCATGATCGCCAGTACCGGGCCAAACACTTCTTCCTTGTAAATGCGCATCTCGGTCGTGACCTGGTTAAAAATCGTTGGACCGACAAAATTACCCTGCTCATAACCCGGAACCTGTACATTACGGCCATCTAGCAACAGTTCTGCGCCCTGTTCAACACCACTGTTAATCAAATCTATGACACGAGCTTTGGCACGGGTTGAAATCACCGGTCCCACATCGGTATTCGGTTCATGTCCGGCATTCACCTTTAAGGTTTTGGTTTTATTGACCAGTTCATCGACCCAGTGCTTGGTCTCACCGACCATTACCGCCACGGAAAGTGCCATACAACGTTGACCTGCTGCGCCAAAAGCTGCACCGACCAAGGCATTTAAGGTCTGTTCTTTATTCGCATCTGGCATCACCACCACATGGTTTTTGGCGCCCATCATCGACTGCACACGCTTGCCGTGTTGGCCTGCAAGGTTATAGACATGCGTGCCGACTGCAGTCGAACCGACAAAAGAAATCGCCTTGATATCGCGATGGGTACACAGTAGATCGACCACTTCTTTGCCGCCATGTACCACATTCAGTACGCCTGCCGGCACACCTGCCTGAATCGCTAACTCAACCAGCATCATGGTCGATAGTGGATCCTGTTCAGAAGGCTTTAAGACAAAGGTATTGCCGCAGACAATCGCCATCGGGAACATCCACAGTGGAATCATCGCCGGGAAGTTAAACGGTGTAATTCCTGCACAGACACCTAGTGGTTGCTGCAAGGTATAGGTATCGACACCACGTGCCACACCTTCAATATACTCGCCCATTTGTAGGGAACCGATCGAACAGGCATGTTCCACCACTTCCAGACCACGCTGGATATCACCTTCGGCATCAGCCAGGGTTTTGCCTTGTTCTGCCGTTAAGACTTGGGCAATACTTTTTAAATTGGTACGAATCAGATCCTGCAGTTTCAGCATGATTCGCATACGGGCCTGAATTGGAGTCTGGCGCCAGCTGGCAAAGGCATTTTGCGCAGCCGCAATCGCAGCATTGACTTCTTCAGCAGTGGCAAAAGGCACTTGGCCCAAAACTTCCTGAGTGGCAGGATTGATAATATCTTGCCAATGGCTAGTTTTTGATTCGACAAATTCACCATTAATGAGGAGTTTTGCGGTGGTGAATCCGGTACTTTGCTGTGGATGAGAAATGGCGTTCATGGTCGCTCCGTGCTGGTTTGTTATTGTCGTTGTATCTGCCTTTACTGGCTTTTATTTAACGTATAATTTTTACGCTGTTTCAGCAGACTAACAAAGAACACTTTGACCACCAATAGAAATTGGTGCACGATGGTTGTGCAAATATGCACAGGAATTTAACAGGATGTTAAATAAAAAATGAAAGTGGATTGGGATCATTTACGTTTCTTTTTGGTTTTAGCGCGTGCTAAAACGCTCACCAATGCAGCACGCTTGATTGGGGTTGAACATAGCACCGTAGCGCGGCGGATTCAGGCTTTGGAAAGTACTTTAGGTACGCAATTGTTTAAGCGCGAAGCCACCGGTTATGAACTGACCTCGGAAGGTCTGGCACTGGTGCCACGTGTCGAACAGATGGAACAGTCCTTTATCCAGATTGACAAGCGCCACGACCCTTTGCAAGGTCGGGTTCGGATTGGCGCGCCAGAAGGCTTTGGCACGGCATTTTTAGCCCGTCTTTTGGCAGAGTTTTCCCAACATTATCCTTTGCTGACCATTGACCTGATTCCGGTGCCGAAGGCGATCAAACTTTCAAATCGAGAAGCCGATATTGTAATCGCGATTGACCGGCCCAAATCTGGGCCGTATATCATTACTCGTTTGTCTAATTACTGTTTAAAGCTATATGGCAGCCAGCATTATTTACAGCAGAATCCGAAAATTAAAAAACTGGAAGACCTCCAGCAGCATCGTTTTGTCGACTATATTGATGATCTGGTCTATAGCACTGCACTGTATTCGCTGGAGCGTCTTCCCTTGCAAGTCAGTGCCTGTTTTCGCAGTAACAGTATTCTGGCGCAGGAGATTGCGGTTCGTGCAGGGGCCGGGCTGGCTATTTTACCGAAATTCCTGGTCAATGATAAAAGCGAACTCAAAGAGGTTTTGGGCGATCAGGTCAGTTTTACCCATACTTTCTGGATGCTGACGCTGGTCGATCTGCAACATGAACCAAAAATAAAACTGGTCTGGGATTTCCTGCGCAAGCAGGCTGATCTTCAGCAAGATCTGTTAGTGGGCAGATGAATATTAAATACAACTGTGCTGTATATAGAGTCCCTCTTTAAGTTAAATCAACTGAATTAACAACGTATCGATACAGCAAATGAACGTATCACAACACTGCTGACCTCTGTGGCTTGTTAAATTAACAGTCGATTATTCACGATGTTTAAACCAGAGACAGGAAAATAATATGAAAATCTTGATGGTACTGACTTCACATGACCAGCTGGGTGATACTGGCAAAAAAACCGGCTTCTGGCTGGAAGAACTGGCTGCACCCTATTACACCTTTGTTGATGCAGGCGCAGAGGTAGTTTTGGCATCTCCTGCAGGTGGTCAGCCACCGCTAGATCCGAAAAGTAATGAGCCGGATGCGCAAACCGAAACTACCAAGCGCTTTGAAGCAGATGAGGTAGCCATGCAGGCTCTTGCCAATACACATAAGTTGAGTGAAGTCTTAAATCAGGATTTTGATGCCGTGTTCTATCCGGGTGGTCACGGTCCATTATGGGATCTAGCCAAAGACCAGAATTCTATTTCTTTAATTGAGCAGACTTTACAGGCAGATAAACCTGTTGCGCTGGTCTGTCATGCACCGGGTGTACTTCGTGAAGTCAAAGATGCCGAAGGTCATTCGATTGTAGAAGGCAAGACAGTCACCGGTTTTACTAATACCGAAGAAGACGGCGTAGGCCTAACCGATGTTGTCCCATTTCTAGTGGAAGACATGCTGAAAGAAAAAGGTGGGAAATATTCCAAAACTGAGGACTGGCAGGTATACGTGCAACAAGATGGTCTGCTCATTACTGGACAAAACCCCGCCTCTTCTGCTGCAACGGCTGAAGCTTTATTAAAATTATTAAAGTAGAAGTTAATCTAAAATTCGTATTAACCTTTTAGATCGCTTCTTTTTGAATAAGAAAAACCCTGAATGATGCAAGATTATTCAGGGTTTAATTTATCTATTTATTCCCAGATTTAGTTCGCTTCAACTGCCGTTGAGGCAATATGCTGAGCCAGTAATTCTCTGAGTTTAAACTTCTGGATTTTTCCCGATGGGGTCATCGGAATATCCTCCCAAATTTCCAGGCGTTCCGGAAGATACTGCATAGCCAGATTATGAGTTTTCAGGAAATCTACCAGCTCATTAAAACTTAACGGCTTTGTCTGATCTTTCAGCTTGATGATTGCACAGGAACGCTCGCCCATTCGCTCATCTGCATAAGCCACTAAAGCTACTGTGGCGATATTCGGATGCTTATAAAGTAGTGATTCAATTTCCGCGACCGGAATATTTTCTCCACCACGAATAATCACATCCTTCTTACGTCCGCAAATCCGAATATAGCCATGCTCGTCCTGATAGGCAATATCGCCAGTATCAAACCAGCCTTCGGCATCCGTATCATTCAAATGTGGACGTTTTAAATAACCGCCAAAATTTGAACAGGTGCGGATCATCAAACGCCCGGATTCATTCACGGCTTTGGTCTGACCTTTTTTATTCACGATCTTGATTTCAACACCAGGTAAAGCGATGCCATCCGTATTGAAAGAGTGTTCATCCTCATCTTCAGGTCGGGTCAGCGTCACTGCACCACATTCGGTCATACCCCAAGCGGATATGACTTTAACGCCCAGAATTTCCCGGGCTTTTTGTACCAATGGCCCCGGAATGGGTGCACTAGCACACAGGAAAATTTTTAGTGAATCAACCTTGTCATGCTGTTCCGCCACGGTATTGGACAGGTCATTCAGGAATGGGGTCGAGGCCATGGTGAAATTCACCTGATGCTGATGAATTAGATCCACTGCTTTGGCTACATCCCAGCTTGGAAACATGGGACAACTTGCAAGCTCATTTCTTTGATTTTTATGGTCAGGCCTTAAATAAGCTGGCCTTTGATGATCTAGTTACCCTGATTCATCTACTCAATAAAGTAAATGATGGTTTAAAAAGTATTTATCTGCATAAAGAAACAGATCAGGAATAAACAAATAGAAATACAACTTTAATTGATGAATATAAAAAAAGAGCCTGAATTCAGGCTCTTTTTTTTGAAGTTGAAATTATGCCTTTTGTGGATCGTATTGGCGGTCTTTGATGAAAATCCCGGACACTGCCCCACATAAGAAATAAGCACCGCCCATAATCAGGAAGCCTAGACCAATTGAACCACCGCTGGCTGCCGCGCCAATAATCGCAGGTGCAAACATGGCGCCAATACGACCTGCATTATAAGCACCCCCTACTGCAGTACCACGAATCGAAGTGGCAAAGCTTTCCGTCATATAAGTGGCATTAATCGCATATGGAATACCATACAGGAATCCAAAGAAAATCAGCAGATAGGCAATGTTATCTGGCGTATTGAATAGCACAATCACGGGTAGGAAAACCGGCCGTAAAGATCCACAAAATAAACATTCTGCGATTCGCAGGATCCGCGAAAATCTCTTTGACTGTGCTTTTTTTGGCGGGTTGCTGTGCTGTGATTTCAGCTGGGGCATATAGACGCTGCAAACGTGCACGCTGCCAGGATTCTGGCTCAGGAACCAGTTTCTGGATAAAAATCGCCATAACCGAGGGAATAATGGCAATAAAAAACAGGGTTCGCCAGCCATATTCCGGAATGATCCAGCCTGCCAGTACAGTGGCCACAATATAACCGACGGTCCATCCTGCCTGTAAGGTACCTAAAACCGTGGTGCGATATTCAGTTGGAACATATTCAGCCATGAGCGTATTGGCTGCAATATATAAAGAGCCTATGCCAAAGGCAGAAAGAAAGCGTAAAACAGCAAATTGTTCAAAGTTCTGTGCAAAGCCTAAGGCTGCGGTCAATATGGAAAATACCAGAATCGAAATGACTACGGTACGTACACGGCCCAGACGGTCACAGGCCCAGCCACCCATAAAGCCACCAATCGCCATACCTGCTAAGGTAAAACTGCCTAGTGTACCGGCCTGCAGATTACTGAGACCAAACTCTGCTTTCAGACTGTTTAAACTGAAAGACAGCAGCAACATGTCCGCGCCATCTACCAGTAAAGCCAGAAAGGCGAAAATAAAAGCAATTTGCTGCGTTCGTTTGGTCGTAGGTTTAATCTTTTCTAATTCTCTCGCTAAATCCGTCATATTTAAATCTCTGTTTTCCTATCCTTAGGTTTTCATGATCTTTTATATTTAAAGCTATTCCGCTAATGAATATGCTTTAAGGCTAATCCGTTTTTAATTCACTTGATTGACTCCTTTTTTAATCCTGTCTGGGAGATCGCTTTTTCCTTTTTATCAGTGACCTCTTGTTCTTCGTTCATACTTATATTTGCATCAGGCTAAAGAAAATAAGATGAATATTCATCATTTTAGATGTTTTATTTTGTTATACGAAATTTATTATCATAAAGTTGATTGTTCTTTCATTTTCATATAGCTTTAAAAAGAGGGATAAGAACGATATGTCATTTGAATATGATCGAACAGGGAGCGTAATAATGGGTGCCTTAACAGGATTTCGTGTACTGGATTTAAGCCGGATTTTGGCTGGGCCCTGGTGTAGCCAGATTCTGGCTGATCTGGGTGCAGAAGTGATCAAGATTGAAAAACCGGATCATGGGGATGATACCCGTATCTGGGGACCACCTTGGCTTAAAAACAATCACCAGCAAGATACCCATGAATCGGCTTATTACCTGTCAGCCAACCGTGGCAAGCATTCGGTTGCAATCGATTTATCTACACCTGAAGGTCAAAGTATTATCAAAAAACTTGCTGAACAGAGTGATGTAGTCATTGAAAACTATAAAGCCGGTTCGTTGAAACGATATGGGCTGGATTATGAAAGTCTGAGCCAGCTAAATCCGCGACTGGTATATTGTTCCATTACCGGTTTTGGCCAGAACGGTCCGCGTGCGCAAGAGCCGGGCTATGATTTTATCGTTCAGGGAATGGGTGGCATGATGAGTGTCACTGGCGAACGTGATGACCTTCCAGGAGGTGGCCCGCAAAAAGCAGGTCTGGCCTTTGCCGATTTGACCACCGGCTTATATGCCGCAATTGCCATTCAGGCGGCTTTGTTGTCCCGTGAGAAAACCGGTGAAGGTCAGTATATTGATATGGCGCTGCTGGATACCCAGGTTGCTTCCCTCTCTGTTCTGGCCATGAATTATCTCACCTCAGGCAAAGTACCCGGTCGCTTCGGAAACGCGCATGCCAATATTGTGCCCTATCAGGTGTTCAAAGCCCAGGAAGGTGAATTTATTATTGCCTGTGGTAATGATCTGCAATTTCAAGCTTTGTGTCAGGCCGTTGGTTTGGCTAATGTGGCAGAAGATCCTCGCTTCTTGAAAAATTCTGGACGTGTTACACATCGTGAAGAACTGACCACAGTTCTACAGGCTCATTTCTATACTCGACCGGCAAAAAACTGGGTGGATTTAATCCATGCGGTTAAAGTGCCGGTAGGAATGATCAATGACCTGAAACAGACTTTGCAAGAAGAACAGGTATTGGCACGCGATATGGTGATTCAGATGCCGCATACTTTACGTGAAGATTACACCTCAATCGGTTCACCGATCAAACTCTCCAAGACACCGGTAGAATATAAAAAGGCACCCCCTTGTCTGGGTGAAGATACCGATGCCATTTTGAGTCAATATTTAAGTTCTGCTGAAATAGAAGAACTGAAAAGCAAAAAAGTCATCCAGCAGCGATAAGCCTGCAAGCAGTAAAAAAGGAATCTGTGGATACCTTTTTTATTTTAAATCTAATGGACTAGATCATTCCTTAACAGGCTTTGGCGCTCGGCTGAACAGTACGAGGCAGCTCGCGACGCAGAATTTTGCCTACTGCAGACTTGGGCAATCCAGCCAAAAACTCAATGTATTTGGGCAGTTTATAACTGGTCAGTTGCTGCTTCAGATAAGTCATGACTTCATCTTGGGTCAGAGTTTCATCCTGTTTCACAATAAATGCCTTGGGTACCTGTCCAGATTTTTCATCATCAATACCAATCACTGCACATTCCATTATTTTAGGATGTTTGGACAGCACGCCTTCCAGCTCATTGGGATAAACATTAAATCCGGAGACCAGAATCATGTCTTTTTTGCGGTCCAGAATGGTGATATAGCCCTGTTCGTCCATACAACCGATATCACCTGTCAGGAAGAATCCATCTTTGGTAAATACCTGTGCTGTTGCTTCCGGTTGCTGCCAGTATCCTTTCATCACCTGTGGACCACGTATGGCGATTTCTCCAGCCTGATTAAGTTCTACAGGTTTTCCTTCATCATTCAGAATCAGAATTTCAGTCCCTGCCAATGGCAAGCCAATCGTGCCACTAAATCGCCGGCTTAAAGGAGGGTTAAAAGTTGCAGTTGGTGAGGTTTCAGAAAGTCCGTAGCCTTCATAAATCTGGCAGCCTGTAACCTCATGCCATAACTCTGCCGTATTTTTCAGAATAGATGCTCCTCCGCCGGTTGTGGTTTTCAGGCGTGAATGATCCAGCTCACGGAAACGTGAATGATGCGCCAAGGCATTAAACATGGTATTCACCCCAGGGAAAACAGTGGGTGGATGTTTCTGGTATTGATCCGCCAAAGCATCCAGATCTCTCGGATTTGGAATCAGAACATTGGCGAAACCACGGCTTAAACCATAACTGAACAGGCAGATGGTAAATCCATAAATGTGATACAGCGGCAAGGCACAGAATACATATTCATTTTCAGTGGCATAGCGGTCACCAAAATGGCTGATAAATACGGTACTGTTCTGGGCAATATTAAATAGAATATTACGGTGACTCAGTTCAGCACCTTTAGAAATACCTGTGGTACCTCCCGTGTATTGCAGAATGACCGTATCTTCCTGATACTGTACAGGCGGTTCAAAATCAATAATCTCTACCTGATTTATTGACTGCCTAAAGTCAGAAAATTGTTTATCCTGATATTGTGCTGCCTGACTATAAATAGCACTTGGCTGCTCTTGAATAAAATCCAGCGGATGCGTTGAAATGACATATTTGAGTTGAGGACATTCATCTAGTGCTGTTAATTGCTCCAAAGTCTGTCCCAAGATAATCAAGGCTTCTGTACCTGAATCCTGTAGCTGATGATAGAGCTCGCGCTGGGTGTACATGGGGTTGACATTGACCAGCACATAACCCGCACGAATAATGGCAAAGGTCGCAATTGGATACTGAATAATATTGGGTAACATCACCGCAATACGGCTGCCAGCAGTCAGCCCAAGACTCTGTAAATAGCTAGCCAGTTTCTGGCTATACACATCGATATCGTGATAGCTGAATTTGCGATCTAGATAGATAAATGCGGTTTTATCCTGAAATTTTACCAAATTCTCAGCAATTATCGTGCTCAGGGTTTTCTCAGGATCTGGCCGGGTAAACTCCGGATTGATATTCCACTTTTTATATTCTTCCATCCATGGCTGACTGCTCATGACTATACTCCTGTCCTGGATTTACAATTATTTTGTATTATTTAAACCATAAGATTTTGATTTTAATTAAATATTTTTACACCACTTTCTGCTGTCTCGATTCAACATACTGGTAGTGATAACCGCTACGAATAAAATGCTGATTTTTATCCCTAAATGAATGAGCATAATCCGGCCAGACCAAAGTCAGCTTGCGACTGACCGGGTCCAGATACCAGCTTTTACAGCTTTCCGATAACCAGACACTACCTTGCGAAAGCTGCTGTAGCTCCTGCATATAGCTATTTTCAGCTTCTTGATCTGCTTCAAAGACCTGAATCTGTTCCTGCTCAAAAAATTGCAAGGCATCTAGAATCAGATCAAACTGGGTTTCCAGAAAATAAAGTGCTGAATTATGTCCACTGCCTGTATTTGGCCCATTCAGGATGAACAGGTTTGGAAAGTTGTGTACGGTCGTTGACTGATAACCCTGCATACCGCTGGACCATTGCTGCTCCAGGCTTAAACCCTGTTTACCCACCACCTTTGCGGCATAGGGTGGACGTGCCGCTTCAAATCCTGTCGCAAATACGATGATATCTGCAGAAAATTTATTTCCAGCCTGGCTTAATACACCGTCTTTCATAACTTCTGCCAATGCTGAGTCTTCAAGTGTGACATTTGGTTTTAGAAAAGTCGGATAATAATCATTAGAAAGCAATAAGCGCTTACAACCAGGTTCATAATTCGGCGTAAGTTTGCGCTGTAATTCAGGATCTGAAATCTGATGTTTTAAGAATTGCAGGCAGTTTTTCTTGACCCGCTCAATCTGGCTTTTCAGATTACGGCGCTGGGCAAAATTGTATTCATTGCTCCAGAACAAGGAATGTCTGAGGGCCGACATACTGTCCGGATCTTTGCGGAAAAGCTGTTTTTCTGACTCAGAATAAGCTCGGTCTGGTCGGGGCAAAATATAGGGCGCACTACGTTGCAAGACGGTCAGGCTTTTTGCTGTTTTGGCAATTTCCGGTACAAGCTGGATGGCAGAAGCACCAGAACCGACCACAACGATATGCTGATTTTCCAGATTCAGCTCGTGGTTCCAGCGCGCAGAATGCATCACTTGGCCTTCAAATTCTTCCAGCCCCGGAATTTGCGGGAGATGCTTATCTGCCAGATGCCCGGTTGCGGTAATTAAGATCTCAGCCTGATACAGACCTTTAGAGGTATGAATTTCCCATATTCGTTCTCGTGCATTCCAGCTAGCCTTTTCCAGTTGCGTATGAAAATCAATATGGGGCCGGATATTTTCCTGATCACAGCATTGAATTAAATAGCGCTGAATTTCTACCCCTTGCGGAAACACACGTGACCAGTCGGGATTTTGAATAAACGAGAAAGAATATAAATGGGAAGGTACATCACAGGCGACTCCGGGATAGGTATTGTCACGCCAAGTGCCGCCCACTTCTGCTGCACGTTCAATGATTTTAAAATCGTGGATGCCCTGCTGTTTAAGGCGGATTGCCATTCCCAAACCACCAAAACCACTGCCTACAATTAGAATCTTGCTGCGCTGTCCTTGAGCTTGCATTATTTATCTCCTTTAAGGCATATAAGGCTGGATTTTTTGATTCACCGGATATTGTTCTGGATGCTGGCTAAACTGGTTGACCAGTTGCACCACTTCGGCTGGCGTTTCGATATAGAGCGCATGTCCTGAAGAAATTTCGATATAGCGACTGTTCTGAATTGAAGCAAACAGCAGTTTAGCTTGCGCCAGAGGTACCATACGGTCTTCACGGCAAGCCACAATCAACGTCTCCGCAGAAATCTCAGACAAGATTGATGTGATATCAATGTGATAATTTAGTTCACGCTGTTTGGCCGCATCTTGGGATGGTTTAACAAAGCGTGCCAGATCCAGCACCTGCTGTTCGCTTCGTGCAGACAGATAATCATCGCTATACAGGCAATAATTGACAAAATGAGGCAAGGCCGCAGATTGTTCAGTAAATAATTGCTGCCAGATGACAGTACGCAGTTGTTGCACCGAGCTGGTTTTGGCCCAACCGGCTAACAGGATCAAACGCGCTACGCGCTGTTTTAAACTGGCTGCTACTTGTGCAGCAATCACTGCACCGAGTGAATAGCCGACCACTGTAATGGTTTCATCTTCTGCAACCACATGCTGAATCAGTGCTTCAACTTGTTGGCTAAAATCGGTCACCTTTAGATCAGCTTTATCGGGGGTATGTAAATCAATGGATAAAACCCGTTGATGAATACCCAGCATCGGAAAAATATAACTGAAATGCTTGTCGGTATTTCCACCGGTGCCATGAATCAGAATAATGGTGGGAAATGCAGAACGCTGTCCGACTTCATGAAAAGTAAGCTGCAGATCAGCATAAGGACACTGTTGAGTAATCATGTCTAAATCCATATAGACTCCTGATCTTGTTATTTTATGGTTTATTCAATACCGAAGAATAACTCTCAATATTTGAATGAGGTTAGGATGCAAAAATTATTAAAAAAAGACCCACGACACGAGTATCGTGGGTCAAAAGGTTTAATCGAATTTGAACTCTTCAGGTTCAAGTAAAAACAGGCTTTCACCACCTGCCTGAATATTGGCAAAGTGGGTTGAAGTTCTTGGCAAAATACGTGCAAAGAAGAATTGTGCAGTTTTGATCTTGGCTGCATAGAACGGATCAGTATTACCTTCTTCAATTTTCTGCTGCGCAGTAATTGCCATTTTCAGCCACAGATAAGCGGACACGACATAACCAGAGAAATATAGGTAGTCAACTGATGCTGCCCCAATTTCATTGGCAGACTGCTGAGCCTGCTCCTGAATGGTTCTGGTTAATTCCAGCCATTGTTCAGTCAACTGGCTGACTTGTGCAACTTGCTGGCTAAACTGGGCATGTTGTTGATGTTCTTTTACAAAGCCTTGAATTTCCTCGGTTAATGCGGTCAACAGACCCAATTTTGAGCCCAGCACTTTACGCGCCAGCAAGTCAATGGACTGAATTTCAGTAGTTCCTTCATAGAGGCTGGCAATACGTGCATCACGGGCAATCTGTTCCATGCCATGTTCAGCAATATAACCGTGACCACCGAAAATCTGCATACCATGTTTAGCTGCTTCTATGCCGGTTTCAGTCATTAATGCTTTGGCAATTGGCGTTAATAATGCCAGACGGTCTTCAGCTGCTTTCTTTTCTTCCGGGCTGTCAGTGGCTTCAGCGATATCGGCATAGGTCGCCAGATAATATGCAAGTGCACGTGAACCTTCTGCAAACACCTTTTGAGTCAGCAGCATGTTACGTACAGCCGGATGCACGATAATCGGATCTGCAGGCTGGTCTGGCGCTTTCGCACCTTCAAGTGAACGCATCGCCAGACGGTCTTTGGCATAAGCCAATGCACCCTGATAAGAAGATTCTGCTGCTGCCAAGCCTTGAATGGCTGTACCGATACGTGCCGAGTTCATAAAGGTAAACATGCAATTCAGGCCGCGATTTTCAGGCCCAATCAGGAAACCTTTGGCATTATCAAAATTCAGCACACAGGTTGCGTTACCGTGAATGCCCATCTTGTGTTCAAGAGCGCTACATACCACGCCATTACGGGAAGCCACATTACCAGCTTCATCCAGATTGTATTTCGGCACAATAAACAGCGAAATACCTTTGGTTCCCGCAGGTGCATCTGGCAAACGTGCCAGTACGATATGCACGATATTTTCAGCCAAGTCATGTTCACCCGCAGAAATAAAGATTTTCTCGCCACTGATGTTATAGCTGCCGTCTTCATTTGGCACTGCTTTGGTACGGATCAGCCCCAGATCAGAACCCGCATGAGATTCAGTCAAGCACATGGTTCCAGTCCAGCGACCGGCTATTAAAGGCACCAGGAATTTCTGTTTCTGTTCATCGCTACCATGATGCTCTAAAGTACGCATCGCACCATGGGACAGGCCTGGGTACATGCCCCAAGACCAGTTGGTTGCAGTGATAATTTCAGAAATGGCAATACGGTATAAAGTCGGAAAACCCTGACCGCCATATGCTTCGTCACCAGTTAATGAGGTAAAGCCGAGTTCTACATATTTGTCATAAGCTGCTTTGAACCCATCCGGGGTGGTTACGACGCCATTCTGCAAACAGCAACCCTGCTGGTCGCCTGTCGCATTAATCGGTAGAAGTTCGTTTTGGCAAAAGTCCGCAGCGACTTCCAGATATTGCTCCATAATATCCATAGAAACCTTGTCTGCGAATTTTGCATAGCCCTGATATTTCTGTTCAACGTTTAACAGGTCTTTCAGGACAAACTTCATGTCTTTTAATGGCGCAATATAATTTCTCATCGTAATTCCCTTGTATGAGTTCTAATTTGTATATTTATGACAATTAATTTCATAATACGAAATTATGTTTTAAATCCACTATAATATAATTTAAAGAATAAAATCTAGTCATTCGATGAAATTTCCCATTTAAAAATAAAAAATATACAGGATGAAAAAAGCCATTCATGGTGGAATGGCTTTTCTATTCAGCGACTTCACTAAAGTTGATTAACGTGGAAAAAATTGAGCTAAACGTTGCTGAACAATCTGCTCTGCCTCCTGCATGATATTTTCGATCAGCGCCTGACAAGTCGGAATGTCATGAATCAATCCCATCACTTGACCTGCAGTCAGTACACCAGCATCAATATCGCCATTTTCTAAAGCGAGCTTGCCTTTTAAACCGCTGACATAGGGACGAATCTGTTCAAATTGCAGGTTTGGATCTTCACTCATTTTCACCACAAGATCAGATACCGCATTTTTGGCAACACGGGCAGTATTCCTGAACTGTCGATACAGCAGATGTGTCGCCCTTTCATCATTATCGACATAGAACTGTTTGATGTTTGAATGGATCGGCGCTTCCTGAGTTGCACAAAAGCGTGTACCCATATTGATGCCTTCAGCACCTAAAGCCAAAGCTGCGACCAGACCACGGCCATCAGCAAAACCGCCACTGGCCACAATCGGCACAGTAAGCTGATCCGCAGCGGCAGGAATTAAAATCAGGCCAGGAATATCGTCTTCACCCGGATGCCCCGCACATTCAAAACCATCAATCGAAATGATATCCGCACCGATTCTTTGTGCTGAAAGCGCATGACGGACGGAAGTACATTTATGAATGACAATAATGCCGTGCTGCTTAAACGCCTTAATATGTTCATGTGGCTTGTTGCCTGCTGTTTCTACGATCTTGATACTGCTTTCAATGATCGCCTGTCGGTATTCTGCATATGGCGGCGGATTCACAGCGGGCAATAAAGTCAGATTGACTGCAAAAGGCTGATCGGTCATTTCTCGGCAGCGTGCAATTTCCTTGACCAGGGCTTCAGGCGTCGGTTGAGTCAATGCCGTCAGCGTTCCCAAACCACCTGCATTAGATACGGCACTGGCCATTTCTGCGGTACCGACCCACATCATGCCACCCTGGATAATTGGATAGCGAATGCCTAAAAGCTCGGTAATACGGGTCTGAATTTTCATAAATGCTCTCCTTAGCATCCGGTAAATTGTGCAGGGCGTTTTTCGACAAAAGCCTGGACACCTTCTTTATAGTCCTGACTGCTCAGAGCCAGATATTGCAGGTTTTGTTCCAGCTCCAGTTGCTGGTCCATGTTATTTTCAGCACTGCGTTGCAAGGCCTGTTTGGTTAAAGCCAGTGCATAGGTCGGCTGTTGAGCTAATTGCTGTGCAATGTCGTCGATATAAGCATCAAATTCTGTATCTGGAAGCATTTTCCAGATCATGCCCATTTCAGCGGCCTCTTTGGCATGCACCGGCTCGCCCAGAAAAGTGAGTGCCATGGCACGTGCATAACCGATTAAACGTGGCAACATCCAGGTGCCACCGGCATCAGGAATCAAGCCAATTTTAGAAAAAGCCTGAATAAATCGGGCACTTTCCTTGGCAATGACCAGATCACAGGCCAGCGCGATATTGGCACCTGCACCGGCAGCCACACCATTCACTGCTGCGATCACCGGTTTGGGACTCTGGCGGATCAGGTTAATCAAGGGATTATAGTATTTGGCCAGCGAGCCTTGCGGTGGCAAAGGCACATTGCCGAGCTGTCCAGCACGTTCTTTTAAATCCTGTCCCGCTGAAAACGCCCGGCCCCTGCCGCGAATCACAATCACCCGAATATCCGGATCTTTATTCCAGTTTTTCAGCACCTGCTGCACTTCCTCATGCATTTGCCGGTTAAAACTGTTGAGTGAATCCGGGCGGTTAAAGCTTAAGGTCGCGACGCCTTGCTGAACCTGAGTTTGAATCGTTTCCCACATCATCAATTTCCTTATTTTTCCGGTATCCCTACAATTAATAGCCTTTATTGACATCTACCTGATGGCATAAATCCAGCCCGAGATTTAAGCGTCGGTCATTTTCCAGAATCTGTTCCACTACCACAGACATGGGTGCATGTGAGGCGACATGTGGCGTAACTACGATCTTTTCATGCTGCCAGAATGGATGTTCAGCAGCTAATGGCTCCTGTTCAAATACGTCGATAATTGCACCACGTAACTGGCCGGAATCCAGTGCATTGAGTAGATCCTGCTCGATTAAATGCTGACCCCTTCCTACATGAATTAATGCTGCTTGTTCAGGCAACTGCTGAAATAATTCAGCAGAAAGAATGCCGGTATTTTCTTCAGTGAGTGGCAGCAGATTAATCAGGATCTGACTTTGGGCCAAAAACTCGGAAATTTGTTCTGATCCGACATAGCTTTTGACCTGAGCAATCTCTTTTGGGGAATTGGACCACCCAGACACCTGATAGCCCATGTCGGCAAAACGTTCTGCCACATAACCGCCCATATGGCCAAGGCCCATAATCCCGATCTGGATATGATAGCTATAACTTTGACGATACTGTTTCCATAACTGCTGTTTTTGCTGCTGGATCATGCGGTCAAAATAACGCTGGAAATACAGTACGCCCCACAGCAGATAATCAAACATGCCTTTTTGATGATGTGGATCCAGTACCCGGCAAACGGCTTGATCTGGGCGTACAGCATTTAAGTTTAAATGTTCTACCCCAGCAGCAATTGAATGAATCAGACCAAGTTCTGGAAGTTGCCGGAGTTTTTCCAGATCTGGAAACCACGAAGCTGCTGTGGTCGCCAGTTCTGCTTCCGGGCTGTCCAATGTACAAAAACTGCCCTTAGGGGCATATTTCTGAAAAGACTTCACCAGAATTGCTTCAATATTCGGCACCGTACTGGATATCACAATCATGATGCATACTCCGTATATTGATGCTCAATCAAAGACAAAGCGGCCTGCCAGGCACGCTGTAAAATCGGTTCAACTAAAGGACTGGCGAACTGCTTGGCGGTTTTAATTCGGACTTCTTCTGCTGGATAATGCAATTCAGCACCACCGCTTAAGGCCTTCACCTGTGCCTGACAGGCACGCTCCAGAAAATAGATTTCATGAAAGGCCCGTGCAATCGTTTCGCCAGCCGTTAAAAGTCCGTGATTGCGTAAAATCATGGCGCGATGGCCGCCCAGGTCCTGAATCAGGCGTTCTTGTTCATCTGTTGAAAGTGCCACGCCTTCATATTCGTGATAGGCCACCTGCTGATAAAACTTCATGGCGTGCTGGGAAATGGGCAGAAGTCCGTGTTTCTGTGCAGAAACTGCTATGCCATCTGCGGTATGCGTATGAATGACACAGTTCAGATGAGCATGTGCTTCATGAATTGCGGAGTGGATGACGAAGCCAGCCATATTCACCGGCTTGTCCTGTTCATAGCTTTCTACCACTTGCCCTTCATGATTAATCTTGACCAGCGTTGAGGCACACATTTTTTCAAAAGCGATACCATACTGATTAATCAGAAAACAGTCAGGCTGATCAGGGACTCTTAAACTGATGTGAGTATCAATCAGGTCCGTCATCCGGTAATGCGCGATAATGCGATAAAGCGCTGCGAGTTCACAACGTGCCTGCCATTCAGCATCTGTGACGAGATTTTTTATTGTCATCGTTCCATCCTGGAAAAATATAGCATTTCGATCACTATCTGTTATATCATAATTTCAGAAAAACAGAATATTATTTCATAAAGCGAAATAAATCATTACAAGGAGTTGATATGCCAACCTCACAACTAAACGGACTTCAATATCTCACCGCAATTAAAAATGGGGAAATTCCCAGTTCAGCCATGAGTGAAATTATTCCCATGCGTCTAACTTCAGTACGCGAAAACTATGTGGAATATGAGGTGCGTCCTGATCAGCGCCATTACAATTTACAGGGTGGTATTCATGGCGGCTTTTGTGCAACGGTTCTAGATAGTGCTACTGGCGCTGCCGTGCATACGACAGTAGATGCAGGTGTCAGTTTCTCAACAATTGACCTGAATGTGAAAATGCTGAAAGCAATGAAAAGTGGCGAAACCTATACTGCGATTGGTGAAGTCATCCGGATCGGACGCAATGTGCTGACCTCAGAAGGCCGAATTATCGATAAAGAAGGTAAAGTTTATGCCTTTGGGTCGGCAACATTATTAGTCACTGGTCGTAAGTAATCATTACACTGATGTAATCAATCCCTGTATGTGCAGGGATTTTTTTATTTTTAAAAAAATCCCAATAAAAAATGCCATGCATATCATATATACATGGCATTAAGGCGATTACTTAAGCTGTTATGCAGCTTCAGGGTTTTCAATCACCATCGCCAAGCCTTGCCCCAGACCGATACACAGACTGATCACGGCATATTTTTTACCGGTACGCTGTAACTGACGTGCAACGGTTAAAGCCAAACGCGCACCCGAACAGCCCAGTGGATGACCAATGGCAATCGCACCACCATTTGGATTGACACGCGGATCATCCAAAGCGACATCCAGACCTTTCAGGCAAGATAATACCTGACTGGCAAAGGCTTCATTAATCTCGATGACATCCATATCGTCTAGCGTCAAACCAGCACGTTGTACTGCCTTTTTAATCGCCTCAATTGGGCCTGCACCCATGATGCGTGGCTCAATGCCAGCGGCTGCAGAAGACAGAATACGAGCTAAAGGTTTTAAGCCATACTGTTCCTGAACTTTTTCACTGCCGATAATCAGTGCTGCAGCGCCGTCATTGATTCCTGATGCATTACCCGCTGTTACTACACCACCGTCAAATAGCGGTTTTAACTTGGATAAAGCTTCAAATGTTGAAGATGCACGTGGATGTTCATCTTCAGTAACTAATTTAGGCGGTAATTTGCGCCCTTGTGAAACTTCAATCGGGGTAATTTCACCTTCAAAGAAACCTGCTTCTTTCGCTGCCTGATATTTTGCCTGTGATGCAGCAGCAAAGGTATCAGCCTGTTCACGGCTAATACCGAATTCTTCAGCCACGTTATCACCTGTTTCAGGCATGCTGTGCGCGCCAAACTGATCCGTAAATTTACGGTTCGGGAAACGGGTACCAATCGTGGTGTCATAAATTTTGGCATCACGTGAATAAGCACTTTCTGCTTTGCCCATCACAAAAGGCGCGCGGGTCATACTTTCTACGCCACCAGCAATGTACAACTCGCCTTCGCCTGCAGTGATGGCACGTGCCGAATCAATCACAGCACCGAGACCTGATGCACATAAGCGGTTTACCGTCTGCCCCGGAACTGTTACCGGCATACCCGCTAACAATGCTGCAAAACGTGCCACATTACGGCTGTCTTCACCGGCCTGATTGGTACTCCCAAAGATTACATCTTCTACATCTGCTGCCGGAATACCGGTTTTTTCCAGCAGGTTTTTAATTACGGTCGCTGCCAGATCATCTGGACGTACGCTTGCCAGACTTCCTGCATGACGACCGATTGGTGAACGTAAACCATCATAAATATATGCATTTAACATAAGTGTTATTCCTTTAACTTTTTAATTAATGTGTTGTATGAACAAGTGGTAGACCAAGCTGAACACGGCGACGCAACCAAGGACTTGGACGGTAACGCTGGTCACGGGTAATCGCAGTCATGCGATCCAGAATTTTCAGGATTTTTTCAGCTCCCAGCACATCCCCCCATTCAATTGGCCCATATGGATACCCAAGGCCTAATTTTACTGCGATATTGATATCTTCTACCGTTGCAACGCCTTGCTGGGCAATATCACAGCCGAGATTCACAATCATTGCCAAAGCACGTTGAGCCACAAAGCCGACGCTTTCCTGAATTACGCTGGCGGTCACACCATCCAGATTGAAAATCGATTGGGCTGCTTTTACCAGCTCAGGTTGGGTGACAAAAGTTGGCATCAAGGTACGGTGTTTATGCAGACCATATAGCAGATCGATACACACCACTTGCTGAGGTGCCAGCTGATAACGGATCGCAGCTGATGTTGCATCCTCACCATAAGTGGCAATCAGGATTAAAGCCTCTGCTGAAGGTGTCTCAGTTTGCTCAATCTGAATATTGAACTGTTGCAGATATTGCTCAAGTGCCTGACGGTCTTCATCATATTCGGTGCCTAGCCAGACTGATGGATATTGACTTAACTTTTCAACCAATGCTGGAGCAACATCACCTTCTTTGCTACCCGAAGTGTAATCATAGAAACCTTTACCGGTTTTACGACCTAACTGCTTGGCAATAAAACGCTGACGGGTAATCACGCTTGGACGGTAACGTGCTTCTTCATAATACTGATGATAAATCGATTCACTCACCGGGTGCGAGACATCCATACCGGTCAGATCACCTAATTCAAACGGCCCCATCTTGAAACCGATTCCGTCACGGTAGATCCTGTCAATATCATAAAATGGTGTGACATTTTCATTCAGAATTGCATAGGCTTCGCTACCAAAGGCACGGCCGGCATGGTTAATGATAAACCCTGGAGTATCTTTAGCTTTGACCGGACGATGACCCATTTTTGTAGAAAGCTGGGTTAATGCTTCAATAATGTCAGCACGGGTATTAAAGCCTTCAATCACTTCGACCACTTTCATGAGTGGTACCGGATTAAAGAAGTGATAACCGGCAATACGTTCTGGCTGCTCACAGTTGGCAGCGATTGCACTGATCGACAATGAAGAGGTATTGGATGCCAGAATCGCTTCTGGTTTTATCATTCCTTCCAGTTGCTGCATCAGTTTTTGCTTGATTTCCAGATTTTCAATAATCGCTTCAACAATCAAGTCACAATCTTTCAGGTCTTCTAGCTGCTGCGCAGTCGACAGATGAGCAATATCTTCAGCGGCTTTTTCATGGCTGAATTTACCTTTATCTGCTAAGGTATTTAATGTTTTGGCCAGTTTATCCTGTGCCTGTTCGGCTGCCCCTTCTTTGGCATCAAACAGTACCACATCATGACCAGACTGAATCGCGATCTGGGCAATACCTGCACCCATCGTGCCTACACCAATAATGCCGATTTTCTGAATCTGAATACTCATGCTTATCGTCCCTGATAATTCGGTTTACGTTTTTCAATAAAGGCCTGCATGCCTTCTTTTTGATCTTCGGATGAGAACAGCATCTGGAAAGACTTACGTTCCAGGGTAAGTCCGGCATTAAGCGGCACATCTTCAGCCAGTAAAGCCACTTCCTTGATTTGTTCAAGCGCAATTGGCGGCATTTTTGCCAGACCTTCAGCCATCTTGATTGCTGTTGCAAGGGTTTCGCTGTCTTCCGTTACTTGAGACACTAGGCCAATCTGATAAGCTTCCGGCGCTGGTATCAGACAACCCGTCATGATGATACGCATCGCATGGAATTTACCCACGGCACGGAATAATCGCTGGGTACCACCGGCACCCGGCATGACACCCACTTTCACTTCAGGCTGACCAAACTGGGCGCTTTTCCCGGCAATAATAATATCTGCATGCATCGCCAGTTCACAGCCACCACCAAGTGCATAACCGTTTACAGCTGCAATCACCGGTTTTGAACACTGTGCAATCGCCTGCCAGTAACGTTCAGTCCGGCGCTGCATCATTTGAATGGTTTCTGCATTGGCCAGTTCTTTAAGATCGGCACCTGCTGCGAAATCTGTTTCACCACCGGTAAGAATAATGGCACGTACATTTTCATCGTCATTCAGTTGCAAAAAAACCGCCGCAAGTTTCTGGCGAACTTCTGTATTCAGGGCATTTTTCGCTTCTGGTCGATGAATTTTAACCATCGCTACATGTGCTGAAACTTGTTCTACTTGAACGACCTGTTCCATTAAAATCTCCATTTATTTTGTATAGCGAAATTTTATTTTATATAAAACTAAGGTTTCTCAAGCTATAAATCAAGGATTTTTAACTCCAGAATTCAAAAAAGTTATTTTTTACTAAAAATAGAGTAAAAACTCTTGTTTAGATGGTTATTTTGTGATTAATTGATTTCGCAATACGGAATTAAATATTTTAAATGCAATCTGATTATCCATTTAAATGAATAATCACCATAAGGCAGAACTTAAAATTAATTTACGAAATCAAATTTTCCAGCAATGAGATGATTTTGATTTAGCGTAATAAAGTGAAAAATCGAATGTAGCCTGATAATAAATACAGCGGCTGTAGCGTTCAGGAGCAAGTCTGTTAAATCAGGAAAACTATGTTTCCGTGAGGAAGAAAAATGGATTTAGCGGTAGCAGATGAAATGCTACTTTTAATATATAGAGGATATAAGAATGACAAGCGATACCATCGTAACAGGAGACAATAAAACCGATGTCTCCTCCACGGATACCATCAAACAGGCGCCAAAACGTCTATGGATGACGGCTTTTGTCTTTGCTTTTCTGATTTTGCTCTGTGACGGTGCAGATATCGGGATTCTGGCTTTCAGCCTGACCAGTCTGAAAGCTGAATGGGGACTAACTTCTGTACAGGCGGGTGCTTTAGGAAGTTATTCTCTTTTGGGTATGGGGATAGGAGGTTTTATTGGTGGATGGGCATGCGACAAATTTGGACGTGTCCGCGTCATTGTACTGGCCACCATCGCCTTCTCGATCTTGTCAGCCTACTCAGGTTTTGCTCAGTCTTATACTGAATTTGCAATTTTACGTACTCTTTCTTGCTTGGGTTTAGGCTGTTTATATATTGCCTGTAATACCCTGATGTCAGAATACGTACCGACCAAATACCGTACTACTGTACTGGCAACATTGATGACTGGTTTCACTTTAGGTTCATTGGTGATTACCATGATTTCAGGCTGGATTATTCCTGAGTTCGGCTGGCGTATGCTGTACTGGATCACAATTGCTCCATTAGCTTTGGGTATCCTGATGCACTTTATGGTCCCAGAGCCAGAATCATGGAAACGTGTCCGTGAAATGAAAAGAACTGGTCAGATCGTGGATAACGATACCAAAAAAGGTAATCCATACATCACCATTCTTAAAGACAAAACCCATGGCAGAATGTTTATCTTATGGTCATTCAGCTCTGGTTTCTTGCTATTCGGTTATTTCGGTGTAAGTAACTGGCTGCCAAGTTATCTTGAAGCTGAATTAGGCATCAAGTTTAAAGAAATGGCCCTGTATATGGTGGGTACGTTTGTCACCATGATTTTTGCCAAAATTATTGCAGGTTATGTTGCTGATAAAATTGGCCGCCGTATTGTATTTGCTTTCGGCACCATGGGAACAGCGCTATTTATCCCTGTCGTGGTGTATATGCATAATGCCGATAACATTGGCGTACTGATGCTAATCTTCGGCTTCCTGTACGGTATTCCATATGCCATCAATGCAACCTATCTAACCGAAAGTTTCCCGACTGGTGTTCGTGGTACAGCGGTGGGCGGTGCATTCAATATTGGTCGTATCGGTGCAATCTTCGCGCCAATTACGATTGGTTATCTTGCGATGCATGGTTCGATCGGTACAGGTCTGTTGGTAATGGGTGCAGCATATTTCCTATGCGGTTTGATTCCTGCCCTGTTTATTAAAGACCGTTTATACGATCCGCAAAAAGCAGAATAAATGCTCTCCGGAAGGCAGTCTAACTTGCTGTCTTCCTCTTTCTCCAAATATTGACCACACGTATAGAAAGGTTTCCTTTCATTCAGGATTAAAAGTTTCTTCAGGGATTAAGAAATGAAAAAATTAGTTTTAGCGACACTATGTGGTATTGCTTCAGCACAGGCATTTTCAGCAGAAGCATCTGAAGACCGGATGCAGTTTTTAGAATCACAGTTAAAGCAAATCCAAGCTGAACTGGAACAGCAAAAAGCCGCGCAACTTGCATTAAAGAACCAGCAGGAACAGTCTAAAACTGCAGACTCCAAAAGTTTAAGTAACATGATGGACAATGTTGATGTGTATGGTTTGATCCGCTTTGATGGTGCAGTCGATTTCAAAAGTACTACTGAAGCCCGTGGCCGTACCATTAACCAGATTAATAAAGTACCTTTTACTGAACCGGATTCTGTACGTTCCGATTTTACTGCGGCTGCCAGCCGGATTGGTTTCCTGGCCAAAGATCTAGGAGGCAATCCGAATGTTTCTGCTCGTTTAGAAGCCGACTTCTGGACCAACAATGGTAAAGGCGATGGTGGATTACGTATCCGTCATGCACACTTAAAATACTATAACTGGACGTTTGGTCAGGCCTGGTCATTGATGTCAACACCAGAGATTAGCACTGAAGCTGTCGACTACAGCTTGTTCCTGGGTGGATCAGTCTTACGTACACCTCAGGTGAGCTATGCTTTCAAACTTGATCCGGAAAATACCTGGAATGTCGGTCTGGAGTACATGGTCGGTGGCGATCGTTCTTCTGCCTTACCTGCCTTAAGCACTAAATATGTTCATCAATCAGGCCCTCTTCATTTATTAGCTCAAGGCTTTGTCAATCAAAAGCAAGCGCAAACAGATACAGGTGATATTGAAAAAGTTGGCTGGGGTGTGGGCGTTGGTGGACGTTACCGTTTAGATGATCAAAACTCAATTCAGGGGAACTATTTCCATATGGTCGGTGATCAGCGTATTGCAGCTTTCTTGACTCAAGGTTCAACAACCGATGGTGCTGCCTGGGGTGGCGATTATTCAGTCGATCCAATCAATAATGAACTTTTATTGAATGAGTTCAATAGTATAAATATTGGCTTCACGCATAAATTTACGCCGAAACTACGTAGTAGTATTAATGCCAGCGTGGTTGATTTTGATGATTCTAGCGATTATGCCAAAGCCAATCCGGAAACCAATAAGCGCTTAACCGACTATGTGGCTAACGTGATCTATTCTCCTGTTCCAAAGATTAATTTGGGTGCAGAATATCATCATGGCAAGCGTGAAACCTTTGACAATAAGGAAGCAGATATTTCGCGTATCAACCTCTCTGCCAACTATAGTTTTTAAAGCCTCAGGAGACAAGGATGTCAGCCCAAGGGCAAATTTCACGCCGTTTCATGTTCATGATGGCAATGACCTGCGCACTCTGCGCAGGTTGTAACTATTTTAACCAGCCCTTGATTTATTCTATTGCAGAGGATCTGCAGATCAGTGTGGCTCAGTCTGGCTGGACTGTAGTACTGACCCAGATTGGCTATGCCACCGGATTATTTTTGTTTGTCCCTTTGGGTGACTTGTTCGAAAAACGGTTGTATATCTGCAGTTTGATGTTCTGTACCGGATTGGCGCTTATTGGGCTTTCAGCCAGTACCAATCTGCATATGTTGTATGGCTTTACCCTGCTCGCCTCTTTTTGTTCGATCACCACCCAGATTCTGATTCCTTTTGCCGCCAGCCTGTCGCAGCGTGATAAAAGTGCCGAAGTCGTTGGCCTACTCATGAGTGGTGTTCTGGTGGGTATTCTGTTTGCCCGTACCGTGGCCGGACTGATTTCTACTTTATGGTCCTGGCATGCGGTGTACTTGTTTAGTGGTTGTGCAATTCTTCTGCTGAGTCTGGCCATGTGGTTCCAGTTACCAAGCGCTAAGAGCCAGTTGCAGATGAATATATTGCAAATTTATCGCTCACTATTTACCTTTGCACGCACAGAACCCATGCTGATCAGGCGTAGTATGATCGGCGGCTTGGGCTTTGGCATGCTGAGTATTATCTTTACTACCATGACTTTTATTCTGGCTGAAGCACCTTATCATTTTAATGATTTCCAGATTGGTCTCATGGGTATTGTGGGGGTGGTCGGCATCTGGTCCTCTCAGTGGACCGGTAAAATGATTGGTAGGCATCGGGAAAAATGGATTGCGCACCTAGCCACATGCGGACTGATTCTAGCCTGGATTCCCTTATTCTTTGCCCAGAATTATTTATGGATTTATATCCTGGGCTTGATTCTGGCTTATTTCGGAATTTCCTGTTTGCATGTCTTGAACCAGAATCTGGTCTATCGAATTTCAATGCAGGCTCGCTCGCGGATTAATGCCATCTATATGACCTGTTATTTTTCAGGTGCCGGTCTGGGAGCATTTTTATCGCTGCATTTATGGAAAAGCTATGGCTGGTCTGCCTGCGTCATTTTAGGTTTTATTTTTGCCCTATTGATCTTTATAATTAATTATTATGATCTGAACCAAGAAAGAAATTTAGCCAATATTCAGCCTGAGCCATAAATAATGTCAAAAACCTTTGAGGGTTAAAAATCTTATTTTTTATCCCACTTTCTATGCTGAGCATACATTATAGAACCGATACGCTCATAAAATAGGAAAATTCTTGAAGTCTGTTTGCCATTTCCTTTCTACATGAAGAACGGTTGAAAATATTGATATCTTAACTTTTTAGAGTTAATTCAATTTACTATTTTCCATTGCGAGATAAACAGGCTTCAATTCAGTTAAAGGCGCAGGTTTTGCATAAAAGAAGCCTTGTAGCAGATCACAACCCTGTTGATAGAGCAAACTGGCCTGACTTAAAGTTTCGACCCCTTCCGCGACAACTTCCAAATCCAGCTGATGTGCCAAGTGAATAATCGATTGCACAATTGCAGCATCCTGACCATCGAGGGTCAGCTCTTCAATAAAACTACGGTCTAACTTGATTTGATTAATCGGCAAGCGACGCAGATAACTGAGACTCGAATAACCTGTACCAAAATCATCAATGGCAACCTGTACACCTAAAGCACGCACCGCTTTCAAAATTTCTATGGTTCGATCTGCGCCATTAATGATGACACCTTCCGTAATTTCAATTTTAAGTAATTCCGGCGGTAATTGACTGAGTTCAAGCGCATGTTCAAGCACCTGCAAAAAGCCTGCTCTACGGAATTGCAAAGGAGAAATATTCACCGATACTGTGATCTGGCTATTGTGTGTCTTGTTCCACTCGCCAATATCTAAACAGGCCTTTTCTAGCACCCATTGACCTACACTAATAATCTGCCCGGTTCTTTCTGCAAGCGGAATAAAAATCGCTGGGGAAATATAACCCTGCTGCGGATGGCACCAGCGGATTAAAGCTTCTACGCCTGTCACCAGCCCAGTTTCAGGATGAATCAACGGCTGATAGAACAGGTCAAAATTTTCCTGATTGATCGCTTCCATGAGTTCCAGACGCAGATTCGTATAGTCTATTTCTGCGACAGGCTGCATTCTGGTTTTTTCATACCACTGCCACATATTACGACCTTGTCTTTTGGCTTCCTGCATTGCCAAAACAGACTGATAGATCAATTCAGAAGAATGATGGATCGAGCTGTCATCTGCCACGATACCCATACTGGCACTTAAATGTATTTTGTACTGATCGACGATAAACAGCGTGGAAAGAAGATCAAGAATTTCTCCGGCGATCGCCTCAACTTCAGTATGCTCATCTATCCCTGAGAGCAGCAAAATAAATTCATCTTCAGCAAAGCGGCATAGCACATTATTGCCTTGCACAAATTTTTGCAGCCGCTCGCCCACACTTTTGAGAATCTGGTCACCCACCAGATGACCTAAGCTGTCATTGATATTTTTAAAATCATCCAGATCTATATACAGCAAGACTAAAGGTTGTGAGCTCTCGTGCTGTGCTTCAAAAATATTTTCCAGAATCTGTTTGAATGCATACTGGTTCGGTAAACCGGTTAAATGGTCATGGGTATGCTGATGCCGGATATATTCTTCGTGAATACGTTGCTGGGTAATATCTTCCTGAATCCCTAAAAAATGGGTGCAGGTTCCTGTCTGGTCAAAAATAGGACCTATGGTTAAACGATTCCAGAACCAGCTGCCATCTTTACAGTAACTTTTTATAGTCACCTGAATTTCTTTTTGTTCTTTGACCGCTTGCTTGAGTAAGGCGATCTGATCCGGATCAGTATCTGGACCCTGTAAGAAAAAACAGCTTTGTCCTAATACTTCTTCTGCTGTATAACCGGTGAGCTTTAGAAAAGCTGGATTCACATACACCATTAGTCTTTCTTCAGAGACATCTGTAATAAAAAGACTATTCGGACTGGCCTCTACCCCCCGTTTTAATAATCGTAGAGACTCCTTGTTTTTACGAGATATAGTAATATCTCGGGCAATGCCAATAATGCCGGTGACCTTCTGATTTTGGATAATCGGTAAATTGGTCAGATCCAGCCATAAAATATCGCCTGCAACATTATAAATTGGAAGTTCATAATGTTGAGATTTACCTTGCGCCGCTTCTGAAAATGAAACATTCGCAAGTTCATGGAATTCGGGCGGTACGAAGGCACAATAGTGCTGACCATGAATTTGTGCTTTAGAAAAACCAGTAATTTCTTCGCAAGCAATATTGGTATTAAGCACATGTCCCTGCAGGTCAAGTTCAAAAATAATATCTGGATGATAGGTATAAAATGAGCTGTATTTTTCATTAAGCTCATGTCTTTTTTGACGTTCCTGATCAAGCTCGATTGCGAGGGCAACTAATTTTGCCGCTTGCTGTAAAAGCTGAATATGAGGTTCAGTCGGTATTTTGGGTGTTCGATAATAGGTGGCAAACGTTCCGTATAGAATATCTGAAGCATTAATAATCGGCATAGACCAGCAGCTAGACAATTTTTCTGCGTTTACCAAAGCACGGTAAGGCTGCCAGTTTGGGTCTTTCATTAAATTCGGACTAATGACCAACTGACGTAAGAAAGCAGCTACGCCACACGATCCTTGATTTGGCCCAATTTTCAAATCTTGAATAGCATTACAGTACTCTTTTGAAAAGTGCTGTTTGCCACTTATAACATTTAAAGTTTGGGTGTCATCCTGATAGAGCATAATGGTGACAAGCGCATCTGGAATGCGCGATTCAAGCCACTGGCTAATGACATCGAGGATAGGCTTAAGTTCAGTATGGCGACCAATCAGATTAAAAATATGAAAAATTTCTTGATCATCACAATTATTATTCATTCAGACTATCACCTTCCTTAGCTTGTTAACATTTTAGACTTATTATTAAAATAATCATTAGCAAAAGTTTGTATTTATATCTTTAAAATACGGAAATATGGTCAATATTACGTGTATTTGATAATAATTCTAAAATTTAAAAATCACAGCCGAAGCTGTGATCTAAAACTATACTTTTACTTAATCAGAATATTGCGGACTTATTTTTAGGCTGCTTGTTGACGACTGTCCACTAATTTACAGCCTGTCTGCTGTTGTAATTCTTCAAAGCTTAAGCCATCCACTATTTCAATAACCTGAGCTTGTCGGTCTTTTAATTCAATCACACACAAATCAGTATAAATACGGTTGACACAATGTTTACCTGTTAGAGGATAAGTCAGTTCTTCAACAATTTTTGCCTCACCGTTTTTGGTCACATGTTCCATGCAAACATAGACACAGCGAGCACCCACTGCCAGATCCATCGCACCGCCTACAGCAGGTACAGCATCAGCATTACCGGTATGCCAGTTCGCCAGATCACCATTAATAGCGACCTGAAAAGCCCCCATGATACAGATATCCAGATGCCCGCCTCGCATGATATCGAAAGAGTCGGCAGAATTCATAAAACTGCCACCTTGCAACATGCTTACGAGTTCTTTACCGGCGTTAATCAGGTCATCATCTGCCTGTTCGGGATCACTCAATGCAGCAAAACCTAAAACGCCATTTTCCGAGTGCAGAATTACTCCTTAGATCTCTTTCATAAATCAAAAAACGATCTTCTTTTTGGTTAATATTTGCACTCCGGATTTCTTAGCATTCGTGCATAATCTGCGGATGAAATACATCGATTCAAACAAGCTCTCTGATCCTCAGT